>JACRIP010000223.1 GCA_016220045.1 Planctomycetota bacterium | reverse complement strand
GGTGCGTCGATTGGGCGATTTGGCGATTGTGTGATTGGGCGATTACGGAGCTGACGCGGTAGCGTTATCCCGCCCATGCGACTGCCGAAAAGCTTGCCGGAAAAACACGCTTTCGGACATTAGTAGCACAGAGACGACGGCAGGCTTGACACCCCGCGGCGGCACAAGGTACAAGCGAGGCTTCCGCACTCGCGCCGAGGGGTACCATGTCCGACTCCGCTCTGCCTCCCCCGCCTGCCGCAGCGCCTGCGCCCGCCCCCTTCGCGCCCGAGCGCACCGCGCGCGCCACCCCCGTCCCCTCCCCCGCTGCGCCCCCCCCGCCGCCCCTTCCCTTCCCGCGCCCGCTGCCCCCCGCGCCGCTCCCGCCCCCGCCCGCGGCCTCGATCGCGCCCTCCGCGCTCCCCGACACGCCCGGATCGATATCAGGCATATACCCGGTATCCCGGCGGCGGCTCTTCGTCGGGCCCGCCCTCACCCTGCTCGGCATCGCCGCGATCGAGTGCGCCGCCCTGCTCGGCTTCCGCGTCAGCAATCCGCCGATCATGCTCACGCTGCTCGTGGTCTACTCCGCCTTCCTGGGAGGAATCGCGCCCGGCCTGATGTCCGCCGTGCTCGTCGTCGCCCACGCCACCCTCTGGTTTTCCCTGCCCGGCAGCCTGCTGCACTACACGGACGAGAATCGCATCCGCATTCTCGTGCTCGGGCTCTTCCTGCCGCCGCTCCCGATCATGGTCGGAGTGCTCAAGCGTCGCGCCGAGGAGGCCGTGCGCCACCGCCTGCAGATGGAACGCGAGACCAACCTCGAGCTCGCCGCCGAAGTCGCCCGCCGGGAGACCCTGGAACGCGCGCTCCGCGACTCCGAAGATCGCCTCCACCTCGCCCTGAAGTCGGCCGACATCGGCATCTGGGTATGGGACCTGACCGACGGCTCGATCTTCTGGGACGAGTACATGCACCCGCTCTACGGCCTCGCCCCGGGGAGCTTCGGCGGGCGCTTCGAGGATTATCTCGCGCTGGTCCATCCGGACGACCGCGCCGCGATTCGCACGCGCGGCGCCGACCTGTTCGCGGGCAGGGACGACGTATCGAGCGAGACCCGTATCGTCTGGCCGGACGGCTCCATCCACACCATCGCCAGCCGCGGCAAGCTCCTGCGCGACGCCGCCGGCCGCGGCCTGCGCATGACCGGCGTCTGCTGGGACGACACCGAACGCTGCCGCGCGCGCGCCGACCTGGAGCACAAGAACGCCCAGCTCGCCGCCGAACGCGAACGGGCCGCCGCCGAGAGCCGCTTCAAGTCCCGCTTCCTGGCCTCGATGTCCCACGAACTGCGCACGCCCTTGAACGCCATCGTCGGCTTCACCGATCTCCTCGCCCTGGGCGAATGCGGCCCGCTCCCCCCGCAACAGTCGGAATTCGTGAAGATCATCGCCGCCAGCAGCCGCGACCTGCTGCACCTGGTGGACGAGGTGCTCGACATCTCCAAGATCGAAGCGGGCCGCACCACGCTGGTGCGGGAGTGGATCGACCCCGCCGTGGTCATCGGCTCCGCGCGCGACGTGGTCGAGGGGATGGCGGCGGCGCGCGGCGTGACCCTCGATGCCGTCATTCCGGCGGACCTGCCGGTGGTCTACCTCGACCCCATGCGCATCAAGCAGGTGCTGTACAACCTGCTGTCGAACGGCGTGAAGTTCACGCCCAAGGGAGGCACCGTACGCCTGCGCGCCGCGGTCGACGGCGACCGGCTGGCGGTCACCGTCGAGGACACGGGGATCGGCATTCGCGCCGACGACCTGCCGCGGCTCTTCCGCGAGTTCGAGCGCATCGAGAACGGCGCGGCCGCGCCGCCGCAGGGCTCGGGCCTGGGCCTCGCCCTCTCCCGGCGCCTGGCCGAGCTCCACGGCGGCACCATCATGGTCACGAGCAAGCCCGGGGCCGGCAGCGCCTTCACCGTGCGCCTGCCGCTCCTGAGTCGGGTTGAGACCGTAGCGGCGGAGGGCGCTCCCGTCCCGACGCCGGGCGCCGGCGCGCCGCGCGTGCTTCTGGTCGAGAACGACCCGCGCGCCGCCGAGGCCCTCGCCGGCCGACTGCGCGCCGCCGCGCTCACCGTCTTCGTCGCCGCGCGCGCGGAGGAGGCGGAGCGGCTCGCCGCCGAACACCTCCCCGCGGCGATCGTGCTCGACGTGCAGCTCGCGGGCGGCGACGGCTGGGCACTGCTCGAGCGCTTCAAGCGCCTGCCCGCGACCGCCGCCACCCCGATCATCGTGCTCTCCGCCCTGGACCAGCCCAACCGGGGCTTCCTGCTCGGCGCGGACGATTACCTGGTGAAACCGGTCGCACCCCAGGCCCTGCTCGATTCCCTGCGACTCGTCGGCGTGCCGCTCCAGATCGACAAGACCGCGTGAGCGACGCGGGCGGCGGCCGAACCTTGCGATGGACCGCGAAAACCGGCATACTACCCGACCTGACGCGCGCACCAAACCACTTCACGGGAGGATCTGCCCGATGACCACGCTCGACCATCCGCGTTCCCCGCGCCGCCGCGCCTCCGCGTACGCGGCCGGCGGGGCCTGCGCGCTCGGCGCCGCGCTCCTCCTGGTGCTCGCGCTGCCGCCCGTCGCCACGCACGCCGAGGGCGGCGCCGCGCTGGAGGTCGTGCCGCTCATCCTGCTGCACGGGCACGGCGCCGACCCGGTGATCTGGTCGGGCTTTCTCGAACGCTACGGTCGCGGCCGCGCCGTCGTGGCGGAAACCTACGCCGCCGACGTCGAACGCCTGCGCCCCGGCAGCATGCCCAAGGCCTCGATTTTCAACGCCGGCTACTACAAAGACACGGCGACCGGCATCAAGTTCGACCCGGACGCCCGCGGCGAGGGGCAGGGTTCGATCGGCGGCTGCCCGGTGCCGCGCGACGACGGCCAGGCCGCGCGCTTCCCGATCAGCTACGCGCGCCGCGTCGCCCGCATCGTCGAGGGCGTGCGCCGCGCCACCGGCAGCGAACGCGTGGACCTCGCCATGCATTCCATGGGCAACCTCGTCGGTCGCGCCTACGTCAGGTGGTTCTCCCTCGGCTCCGACGGCCGCAGCAAGGTCCGCCGCCTCTTCTGCATCGCCGGTCCGCACCGCGGCATCAACGCGCTCGAAGCGACGGTGGACGGCCTGAAATGGCACGGCGTCCGCGACTACATGCTGATGGGCGAGCTCGCGGAAATGTGCGGCGAGTACAAGGCGTGGCGCGGCGAGGCCTACATTGATCACCTGAACCGCGACTGGGACACGTTCGCCTCCCGCGTCGGCGTCGCCTACGCCGGGATCACGGCTCCCGGCTGCGTAGGCAAACAGGTGGACCCGCGCGACCCGGACGAGAAGGGCATCCCGAGCCTGCTCGGCTTCAAGCTGAAAGGCCCGGCGGGCGCCGTCATGCGCGCCCTCGGCGGCGCCAGCCGCAAGACCTGGCCGGACGTCAAGCCCTACTGGAACATCTGGGGGCCGAAGGTGGCCGAGGAATTCTCGGAAGCCCTGGGACCCGGCGACGGCACCGTGCGGGTGGTCTCGTCGCGCATGGACACGCCGCCCTTCGCGCGCGCCGCGGCGTGGATGATCTTCGAGGGCCACCACGGCGGCGAAGGGGAAGGCACCGAGGAGCAGTCGCCGGTGGGCTCGACCTTCACCGCGGAACTGGCGCGGGAATTCCTTTTCGAGGGGCGCGTCCGGCGCGGCGGGCGGGTGGAGCGCGCCGATCTGCGGCTGGTGAATGCGCCCGGGCGCGCGAGCTGGCTGGTGCTCGAGACCGAGATCGCGGGCGCGCCGCTGCTCGCGGCGCAGATCGTCGAGGAGGACCTGAACTTCCTGGGCCGGCCGCGGGGACCGGCGCGGGCGTACGGCTGTCCGTTGCCGACCGGGCAGCAGCGGGCGTTCGTGGCGGTGCCACGCGGCGGGGGCAAGCGTCGCTATCGGCTGGTCCTGTATGGACCGCAGGGCGCAGTCACGACCAAGGAGGAGATCACCTACACGTTGACGCACGGCAACACGCAGGAGCCGCCGACGACGGACCTCGACCTGACGACGACGACGACGGGGTTCACGGACCGGCTCGACCGGCCGGGGCGCACGACGGACCCGGTGTCGAGCGGCGGCGGGCGCGGGTCTTCGGCGGTGACGGTGACGGCGCGCTCGAATGCGGCGGAGGGGGACCCGACGCTCGCGTATTCGTTCAAGCTCGATGACGGCGAGTGGCGGCCCTTCGGGGCGCAGGCGAGCTGGACGACGCCGGGGCTCGCCCCCGGTGAACACCGGATCGAAGCCCGGGCGCGTCACGGCAACAACGCGGCGGTCCAGATCTGCGACGACGCGAAGGGCGCGGTGCTGGGCGTGCTGGTGGGTCGCGACGGCAAGGTGACCACGCGGTAGCCGGTGGCCGGTGGACGGTGGTCAGTGGTCTGTGGTCAGTGGTCAGTGGGCAGTGGGCGGTGGACGGTGGTTGGTGGACGGTGGACGGTGGGTAGGGGGCAGGGGACGGGGATCGAGGATTCGTCGTATGCCCCAAGGGCGGCGTGTGCTGGACTGAGGTGTTGCCGTCGGCCTCGGTCACGTCAATCGGCACGGCGGGCAGCGGGGGCGTGAGCACCGTCCAGCACCGGCGCCACGGAGCACCCTCCGGGAGGGAGCAAGGTGGCCGGGCAGTCTCGGGTCTCCTCGCCCTCCCGTCTCCTCACTGACCTCCGGCCATCGTCCACCGTCCACCGTCCACCAACCACCGTCCACCGTCCACCGGCCACCGGCCACCGCCAACCGGCCCCCCCCCTACCGGTACTCGGCGGCGCGCATGCGGATTACCTTGAGCACTTCGATCGATTGGTGGTACCGCGCCTGGAGCCAAGCGTCGTCGCCGATCACGTCCATCAGCCCGGCGTAGGTGCCGGCGGCGGTGCGGATGTCCGCGAGCGCCGCCAGGATCTCGGTCTTGCGCACGCCCCGGTCACCGGCGGCGCTGAAGCGATCATAGTGCGCCCGCGCGCTCAGGTAGGCGCGGTTTCCCGCCTCCGCGCTCGCGAGCAGCGTCGCGTCCGAGGTCCGCAAACCGCCCGCGGCCCCCGCCGGCTCCTCCGCTTCCAGCGGCTCCTCGACGACCTCGCCCGCACCCTCCGCCGGCGCCGGCGGTTGCGGCCCGCCGACCACGCCCGGGTCCGACCCGGGATTCGCCGTAGACGGCTCCGCAGCCCCGCCGCCGCCCCCGCCGCCGCCCGCCGGTGGCCCGCCCCCCGTCGCCGCCCCCTCGACCCGCCGCGGCTTCTTCGGCGGCGGGTCGCACTTCTCGATGCGCTCGACCTCCGCGCGATCCAGCCGCACCATCCCGATGTCGCGGTGCACCTCCACCCGCTCACGCCGCTCCACGATGTCCCCGCTCAGCCGCCGCCCATCCTTGAAAACCACCGTCCCATAGTAGGGGTCGATGAACTCCACCGCCGGCGCCGCGCCCCCGGATCTCCCCGCGCCCGCCCCCTTCCCCTCCTCGGCATCGATGCGCAGCACTTCATCCTTGCGCACGCGCGAGACCCCGAACTTCATCTTGATCTCGAACGCGTCCCCGCGGTCGACGATTTCGCCCTTCAGCTTGCGCCCGTCCTTGAGCACCAGCACGCCCGGGAAGGAGCGCGGCGGCGCCTCCTGCCCCCCGGCCGGCACGCCCGCCAGCAAGCAGCCCGCCAGCACCCACCCCGCCACGCGACCCCGGCAGCTCATCGTCTCCTCCGCAGCATTCGTTCCGTCCCGGCTCCGCCCCCGACCCGCGGGGGGGCCGACCGACCGCCGAGTGTAGCGCCCGACCCGCCCGGCGTCCAGGGGGAAATCCCGACCGGCGCGCGACTTCCGGGAATCCGCTTGACTTCGTGTAGAATAGACACTATAATTAGTGTCAGAATGACACTTTGATCCGATCCGGGAGCGCCGGCCATGCCGCACAGCTACGAATTCCCCCGCCCCGCGCTCGCGGTCGATTGCGTGCTTTTCGGCTTCGACACGGCCGACCTCAAGGTCCTGCTCGTCGAGCGCGCGCTCGCGCCCTTCCGCGGCGCGTGGGCGCTGCCCGGCGGGTTCGTGCGCATCGACGAATCGGTGGACGCCGCGGCGCGCCGCGAACTCGCCGAGGAGACCGGGCTCTCCGGCGTTTTCCTCGAACAGCTCTACACCTTCGGCGACCCGCGCCGGGACCCGCGCGAGCGCGTGGTCACGGTCGCCTACTACGCGCTGGTCGCCCTCGCCGGGCAGGCGCTCGCCGCCGCCACCGACGCCGCCCGCGCCGCCTGGTTCCCCGTGGCCGCGACCCCCGCGCTCGCCTTCGATCACGCGCGCATCCTGCGCGTCGGCCTCGAACGCCTGCGCGGCAAGATCCGCTACGTCCCCATCGGCTTCGAGCTCCTGAACCGGAAGTTCACCCTCTCCGAACTCCAGCACCTCTACGAGGCGATCCTCGGCGCCCCGCTCGACAAGCGCAATTTCCGCAAGAAGGTACTCGCCATGGGGCTGCTCGAAGACCTCCGGGAAACCCAGGAGGACGTGCCCCATCGCGCCGCCCGGCTCTACCGCTTCGACCAGGCGAAGTACCGGCGCCTCGCGCGCCGCGGATTCCTCTTCGAATTGTGATCGAGCACCGACCCCAGGGCCGCCGCAGGCGACCCGGAAAGGAGACGCCATGGCGCACCTGCAACGCATCGGCTTCCTCGGCCATCTCCGGGCGGAGCCGAACCAGTACGTCCTGCACTACGTGAAGGGCCGGTTGGCGCGCGAGGGACCCGGGCTCGCCTACTGGTTCAACCGCTACACGGCGGCCGTCGCGCAGGTCCCGGTGGAAGACGTCGAGACCACCTTCCTGCTCAAGGAGCGCACGCGCGACGTCCAGGAGGTGAGCGCGCAGGTGACGCTCGCCTACCGCTGCGCCGATCCCAAGGCCGCGGCCGCGCGCCTCAACTTCTCGATCAGCCTGGAGACCGGCGTCTGGGTCGAGCAGCCGCTCGAACGGCTGGCCGGGCTCTGGAGCCAGCGCGCCCAGGACCCCGCGCGCGCCTACCTCGCCGGCGTCACGCTCGCCGAAGCGGTGCAGCGCGGGGCCGAGGCGATGCGGCGCGCGATCGACCAGGCGCTGCGTCAGGACGCGGAGCTGACGGCCATGGGCCTGGTGCTCGTCGGCGTTCAGGTGATCCGCGTAGCGCCCACGCCCGAGCTGGAAAAGGCGCTCGCCACGCCGACCCGCGAATCGATCCAGCAGAAGGCGGACGAAGCGGTCTTCGAGCGCCGCGCGCTGGCGGTCGAGAAGGAGCGCGCGATCAAGGAGAACGAACTGGCGACCCAGATCGAGCTGGCGCGCCGCCAGGAGAACCTGATCAGCCAGCAGGGCGCCAATCGCCTGCTCGAGGTGACCAAGGAGGCCGAAGCCGAGAAGACGCGCATCACGGCGGAGAGCGAGCGCCAGCTCATCGCGGCGGCGAGCGCCGCACGCGGGGCCGAGGTCAAGGCCCAGGGCGACGCCCAGGCGCTGCGCCTCCTCGCGGACGCCAAGGCGGAGGCCGAGAAGCGGCGCGTCGAGATCTGGCAGACCGCGACCGGCAAGGTGCTCATCGGCCTCGCCCTCCAGGAATTCGCGGGGAAGATCGGCACCATCCAGCACCTCAACATCACCCCCAACCTCTTCGGCGACGCCTTCAAGGAGATGCTCACCGAGCAGGTCGGCACGTAGCGCTAGAACGCGAGTCGCGCTCGGGCGACTCGGGTCTGCCGGCCGCAGGAGGTTGCTCGGGAGGTCCGCGCGTTCGATGTTCCGCCTGCACCGGCGGTCGCCAAAGGCAGCGATCCGTGGCCCTTCGGTGCAGGCCGGAAGGCCTGCACCACAATTGCCGGAGAGCTCGCGAGGTCGACTATGACATGCGCGGAACCATTGTGGCGCAGGCCTTCCGGCCTGCGCCGCGAGGTCACCGCGGTCGGAGTCTCGTCCGGCCGGCCCGATCCCCAGAACGAGGCGTACCCGCCCGCAGCGAACGGTTGCGCCGGCCTCTGTAGGCGGAAACGCCTCTTCCCAGGCGACCCGCAATCGCCCTTCGTTCCGCCTGAAGGCGGAACGACAAACGAGCCGAGTGGCCGATCTACGCAGCTTGCTACGGCGGGGGGCTCGGTTCGGTTCGCCGGGGCGCCGACCGGCGTCGTCTTGAAAAGGGGCGGGGAGGGGCCGCGGAGCCCCCGGAGGCCCACACTGGTGGAGGAATCGCCATGCCGCCGACACGTCCGACCGTCGATCTTCCGCGCGTCGTGATCGTGACGCGCAAAACGCCGTTCGAGCTGCTGCGCGAGCGCCACGGCACGGGCGGCCAGGTACGGTTTTACCTGGAGTCGAAGGGCCAGAGCCTGGCGCCCTACGAGGAGGGCCAGGCGCGCTTCGAGGCCGCCCTGGCGACGGTCTTCGCGGCGCTGCCGCCGGACCGCCGCCGGGTGCGGGTGGACCGCGGCGATCTCGACCGCTTCGTGTTCAACGGCGACGACGTGGTCGCCGTGGTCGGGCAGGACGGGCTGGTGCCGAACGCCGCCAAGTACCTGCGCGGCCAGCTCGTCCTCGGCATCAACCCCGACCCGGCGCGCTTCGTGGGCGTGCTGTGTCCGCATCCGCCCGCGGCTTTTGCCGCCCTGCTGGAATGGGTGGGCACGCGCGCCGGCCCGTTCCGGCTCCAGCGGCGGGTGATGGCCGAGGCGCGGCGCGAGGACGGCCAGACGCTGCTGGCGCTCAACGAAATCTACCTCGGCTGCCGCACCCACCAGTCCTCGAAGTACCTGCTGCGCGCCGGGGGCCGGGAGGAGCGCCAGTCCTCGTCCGGCGTGCTCGTCGGCACCGGTACGGGAAGCACCGGATGGTGCCTGTCGGTCGCGCGCCAGCGTGGGCTGTTGGCGAAGCTGCCCCAGCCCGAGGAGCGGCGGCTGGTGTGGTTCGTGCGCGAGCCCTGGCCGAGCGTGGCGACCGGCGCGGAGCTGGACTTCGGGGAGCTGGCCGACGGCGCGGAGCTGACGCTGACGTCCGAGCTCGGCGAGGGCAGTGTGATCTTCGCGGACGGCATCGAGAGCGATTGGGTGGAGTTCCTCGACGGCCAGACGGTGCGGGTCGGCGTGGCGGGCGAGACCCTCAACCTCGTGGTGTAGCGCCACGCGGTGGCCGGTGGCCGGTGGCCGGTGGACGGTGGGAGGCGGTGCCCGACCGGTCATGCCGGCAGCTTCCCCTTCGGTCTGTAGGGGCGGGCCTTGGCCTGTCCCCCGTAGCCGGAGGCGAAGGGGGATGCCCGCCCTGCCTGCCGGCAACGTCGGCGCGACGGGGTGCCCACAAGGGGCGCCCCAACAGCAACGCGCAGGTACGGTCGTGCACCCGGGGGTGCATGTCCGTAGGTGCACCTGGCCGCATCCGCGTTCTCCTGACCTGGCCGTAGGGGCGCGTCGTGACGCGCCCCTACGTGGAACAGCGTATGCCGGGTCCGGTCGCCCCGAGGCACCTTGCCCGCCGACGTGCGCCCACGGCCCGGCACGCCGCGCCGGAGGCGAGGATGGCGATCCACCGCCTGCCTGCGAACCCAGCGTTTCGCGGATCCTGCCGCTCGCGAATGCGAACCGGTTTGGGCCGAACCGCCCCTCGCGCGCGGCCTGCCGGAGGCCGCGGCGGCTTCATCCCGGCGGTGGCCTGCGCCGCAGGGGCGCGTCTCGACGCGCCCCTACGCGAACTGCGCAGGTACGGACATGCACCCTGCACCCGGTGGTCGGCGGACGATTGACCGGCCTCCCGCGTCCGGATAGAATCTCCGCAGCTCCACTCCCCCTGCACCGAAGGGTCCCCGCGATGGCATCGGACTCCGACCGCCCCGACCGCCCCGACCGCCCGGAGGGGCCCTCCCGGCGCGAACGCCGCCTGGGACGCGGGCTCGACCTCGTCCCCCACAATCCCCGCCTCGGGTC
The DNA here is from genome assembly GCA_016220045.1 of Planctomycetota bacterium. Taxonomy (GTDB): domain Bacteria; phylum Planctomycetota; class MHYJ01; order WSZJ01; family JACPWG01; genus JACRIP01. The sequence continues at coordinate 1,191 of JACRIP010000223.1, read as the reverse complement.
GCTCGCGTGGCCGGCGACCGCGGGCTCGGCGTGGGAGGGCGCCTGGCTCCAAGCGGGCTGGCGCGAGTCCGGCTTCGCGCGCCTCGCCTTCGCCCGCCGCGAGCTCGGCAAAATCTGGTGCGTGCGCTTCGAGATCGAGTTGTGGGGCGCCGGACTGCGCGCGGCCGAACGACTCCCCGGCTTCTCGACGACCGAGTTCGCGCTTCTCGGCCCGAGCGGCTGCTTCGCGGCCCCCGAACACCCCGCCTCCGCCGACAGTTCCAGCGGCGCCGCCGCGGCCCCCCCCACCGCCGCCGCCGGCCCCTCCGTCCAGGCGGTCGCGCCCGAAATCGCCAGTGAACTCGTCTGGGACGGACTCGAGCTCGCCCGCCGTCAAGGCACGCCGCTCCCCCCGGAGGCCGAGGACTTGTGCCGCTTCGCCGGCCCGCGGCCGCCCCGGCCGGCGGCGGAGTCCTTCCACATCCTCAGCGAATCCGGCGCGGCGGCAGACACGGCGGCCGGCCCGCGCGCGCCCGCTCCGCCCCCTCCTGCGCCCGGCCCCGCGCTCCCGGCGCTTGCTACGGTATATGCCGTAGCACCTGACGCGACGGATCCGCCGGCGGCCCTGCCGCCTGCCGCGGTTGCGCTGCCGCCGGCGCTGGGCGGGCAGTTGTTGCTCTTCGGCACGGTCCTCCCGCCCGACCTCGTGCCGCCGACCCTGGCGACGCCCGACGCGGAGCCGCAGGCGCCCGCTTTCGCCCCGCCGAATGCCCCGCTGGAATTCCTCTCGATCCTGCCGGGCGCCGACCCGACCGGCACGCTGATCCCGGATCCGCCGCCGAGCGGACCCGCCCCCGCGGCGGCCGACCTCGTGCCGGAGCGAGCGTTCCTGCCGGCGCCCGGCGAACCGACCTCCGCACCCTCGACGGAGGAGGCGGCCATCCTCGTGCCGCCCGCCCCCGACCTCCTACCGCCGCCGGCTCCGCTCCCCGCTCCCACGCCTGCGGAGGCGCCCCAGCCGCCCCCCGTCGCAGCGGTCGAGCTGCCGCCCGCCCCCGAGCGTACGCCCGAGCCGCTCCCGACGGAGGCGGATTCCCCGCCCGCGGCAACGGCGCCGCATCCCAGGTACTCACCCGACCTGGTCCCGGACCTGCCCCCCAGCCCACGCTTCGCCGCCGACCGGGTCGCCCCGGCCGCCGCTTCCCCGTTCGG
>JACRIP010000035.1 GCA_016220045.1 Planctomycetota bacterium | reverse complement strand
TACGAGTACGAGTACGAGATACGAGGACGACCGAGGCCGTGCTTTCGATGCGTGCGGCCGGTACGGTCGAGCGGCAAGAACGGTCATGCACCCTGCGGGCGGGCTCCGCGCCCTGGCCGCCGCACCTGCGACCCGCAGGTCCGCAGCGGGCGCATTGACCTTGACGCCGAGGGCGCGAGATCCGTAGAATCCACGCCACTTCCCGTACCTTTCCTGCCGGGTGCGCCGGCGTCGCGGGGATGCGCGGCCGCCGGCATTGGACATGCCGCCTCTGCTCCGGCCAATTCGGAGACGCCGGGCGTCCGCGGGCCGGTCCGGGCGGGGCGAGCGGCGGGCGGAACTTGGGTCTGGGGGCGTCATGGCGCTTTCGCGCAAATCCTACTACGTCCTCGCGGTGGACGACGAGCCGAACAATCTCGAAATCCTGAGCCGGCGGCTGACGCGCCAGGAATACGAGGTCGGGGTGGCGCTCTCGGCGGCGGAGGCGGCGGCGGAACTCGACCGGCGCGTTCCCGACCTCATCCTGCTCGATATCAACATGCCGACGGTCAACGGCATCGAGCTCCTGCGCCGGCTCCGGGCCGCGCCGCGCACCCACACCCTGCCGATCATCATGGTCTCGGCGCTGACCGATACCGAGAACATCGTGACCGCGCTGCACGAGGGCGCGAACGACTACGTGACCAAGCCGATCAACCTGCCCGTGCTGCTGGCGCGCATGGAGACGCAGCTCCGGATGGCCGCGCTGGTGATGCACCTGGAGACCCAGGGCAAGCTGCTCGCCACGCTCGCGGCCATGGACCATCTCACCGGGGTCTACAACCGGCGCTCGATGGGCGAAGCCTTCGAAGTCGAACGCAGCCGCAGCCGCCGCTCCGGTCGCCCGCTCAGCCTCCTGATGCTCGACCTCGATCACTTCAAGCGGGTGAACGACACGCACGGCCACGCGGCCGGCGACCAGGTGCTTAAGGAATTCACCGTACGTCTGCGCGACGCGGTGCGCGCCCCGGACATCATCGGGCGGCACGGCGGGGAGGAGTTCGTGATCCTCCTGCCCGAGACCGAGGAACCGGCGGCGCTGCTCGCCGCGGAGCGTGTCCGCACCGCGATCGCGTCCGCCCCGTTCCCCATCGAGAAGGGGGCCATCCCGGTCACGGCGAGCATCGGCGTCGTGGCGGTTCCCCCGGAGTACGCGGGGACGTTCGAGGAAGCGCTGGCCGGCGCCGACCAGGCGCTCTACCGGGCCAAGGAGGGCGGCCGCAACTGCGTCCGCTTTGCGTCGCAGCTCGAACGCGGCGATACGGTCGTCCGCCCGCACTCCTGATCGCCCTTTTGCCGCGAGGTGCCATGCCGAAGATCCTGCTGGTCGAAGACAACGAAGAAAACCGCGACATGCTCTCGCGTCGCCTCATCAAGCGCGGTTTCGAGGTCGCGATGGCGGTGGACGGCGAACAGGGAGTCGCGATGTCGCTCTCGGAGCGGCCGGACCTGATCCTGATGGACATGAGCCTGCCGGTCGTCGACGGGTGGACGGCCACGGCGCGCGTCAAGGCGGCGCCCGAGACCGCGGCGATCCCGGTCATCGCGCTCACCGCCCATGCCATGGCCGGCGACCGCGAGAAGGCGATCGCGGCCGGCTGCGACGACTTCGATACCAAGCCGATCGAACTGGCGCGGCTGCTGCAGAAGATCCAGTCTTTCCTGGAGAAGAAGGCGCCCCAATGAGCGAGCTTCCGAATCCGCCCCCACTCCCGTCCGCCGCCGCCGCCGCCGCGGCCCCGGGCGCCGGCGCGCCGACCGCGCCGACCGCGCCGCCGCCCGAGCCGCTGTCGCTGCGCCTCACGCGGGTCGAGAAGCACGACCTCTTCACGCCGCTTAATCAGATCATCGGCTACAGTGAACTCCTGATCGAGGAGGCACAGGAGGCCGGCGGCGCCGCCGAGCCGCTGGCGACGCTCACGAAAGTGCACGCCGCGGCGCAGCGCCTGAACGGCATGCTGGCGGAGATCCGGTCGCGGGCCGCGCCGACCGGGCCCGGCACGCCGTAGCCGCCGCCGCGCCGGTGATCGAGGTGCGCCGCCGAAAGGCCGATTCGTGCCGGCCGCGGCAGGCCACGCCGGGGCGGACACAGGGGTCCGCCCCTACGACCGGCGTCGCCGCGAAAGCACCGGACCGGTCCGGCGAGCGCGTCACACGTTCGTAGTACCGGGCTTCAGCCCGGGTTCGTCGCCGGCCTTCAGGCCGGCTGCCCTGTGCAGCCGCACGTGCAACCGAATTTGGTACTCGAAACCCGCCTTGCGGCTCCTTGCGGTGCCGGCCGTTGCCCACCGCTGTTTCGCAGCCCCCGGTATTGGGAGGGACCATGCCCCATCCGCTTCCGCGCCGTGCCCACGCCCCCGCGCCGTCCACGGCGCTTGCGCTCGCGCTCGCCCTCACCCTGGCGCTCTCCGCCGCCGCCCGCGCCGACGAGGGCGCCCCGCCGCCGACCCCGGTCGCCGCCCCTGCCCCCGCCGCCCCCGCCGCCCCCGAACGCACCCCGCTCATGGCCGGACTCCACGCCGCCGGACTCGCCGCGCCTCTCGAAGCCGTCGGTATCCGCCTCTTCGGTTACGTCGAAGGCTCCTACACCGCCAACTTCGACGACCCCGACAGCCGCACCAGCTTCGGCCGCGTCTTCGACTTCGAACACGACCACCCGCTCTTCAACCAGCTCAACTTCACGATCGAACGCACGCTCGACCCCGCCCGCTTCGACGTCGGCGGCCGCCTCGAGTGGATCTACGGCGCCGACGCCGGCTTCCTCCACTCCAGCGGACTCTTCACCTGGTACGACGGCCTGCGCCACCCCGAAACCCAATGGGACCCGCTGCAGGCCTACCTCGACGTGAACCTCCCGGTCGGGCGCGGCCTGACCCTGCGCGCCGGCAAGTTCGTCGCCCTCCAGGGCCATGAAACCATCCCGCCGGTGACCAACGCCCTCTACTCCCACAGCTACCTCTTCGGCTTCGCCATCCCCTTCACCCACACCGGCGCCACGCTCAAGTACTCGGTCTGCGACCCCTTCACCGTGACCGCCGGCATCGTGCGCGGCTGGGAACAGACCCTGCGCGACAACAACGACGCCCCCACCGGCATCCTGCATTTTGCCTATGCCGCCGGACCCTGGAGCGCCTACCTGTGCGGCTGCCTCGGGCCCGAGCAGCTCGACAACGAAGACTCCCTGCGCGGCGTCGGCGACCTGATCGTCAGTTTCGCCGCCGGCGACGGCCTGACCCTGGCCGTCAATGCCGACTACGGCGCGGAAGAGGAGGTCGGCGAGGTCGCGGTCGCCGAATGGTACGGCACCGCCCTTACTGCGACCTGGGCCGCCGATCCGCACGCCGCCCTCACCGCCCGCCTGGAATGGTTCCGCGACGCCGACGGCACGCGCCTCGGCGTCTCCGGCGACTTCTATGAAATGACCTGCGGCGTCGGCGTCACCCCCTTCCCCGACGACCCGATCGCCAAGAATCTCCTCTTCCGCCCGGAACTCCGCGTGGACTGGTCGAACGAGTCGGTCTTCAACGACGGCGCCGAGACCGACCAGCTCACCTTCGCGGCGGACCTGATCTTCAAGTTCTAGGGGAATTACTCGATGCAACCGCAGGCCTCGCCCCCGGTGCGCGCGCCCGGATCGCCCCTGCTCCGCCCGGCGATCGCGCTGATGAACCGGTTGCGCTACCCGCAGAAATTCGCGCTCATCACGCTGCTCTTCGCCCTGCCGCTCGGGCTCGCGACCTGGTACATGATCCGCGAGGCCTCGGTGCGGATCGATTTCGGGCAGAAGGAGCTCTACGGCACGGCCTACCTGCGGCCGCTGCGGCGGATGATCGAGCATCTCCCCGAGGCGCGTCGGCTCGCCGCCGAGTACGCGGCGGGCAGGGCGGAGGAGCGGCCCGAGCTGGTGCGCAAGCACGCCGAGCTCGAGGCGGACTGCGCCGCGGTCGCCGCGCTCGACTCGCGCTACGGCGCGCAGCTCAACTCCCGTCTGCGCTGGACCGCCCTCGCCGAGAACTGGCGCTTCATCCGCATCAAATCGCAGGACCTGGATGCGCGCGTCGAGGATCGGCTCTACGCGGACCTGCTCGCCGAGGTCGCGGCCCTCTTCGCGCACGTCGGCGACACCTCGAACCTCATCCTCGACCCCGACCTCGACAGCTACTACGTGATGGACACGATGCTGCTCAAGCTCCCGGAAGGGCAGGTCCTCCTGGCCGAGGCCCGCCAGCTCGGCGCCGCCCTGCTGGCGAAGGGCGGGAAGCTCGGCCCGGAAGAGCGCGTGGCGTGGATCCAGAAGCTCGAACTGATCCGCTCGAACCTCGCGAAGACCTCGGCCGGCCTCGGCGTGGCCTTCGCCAATAACCCCGCCGGCAACCTCAAGCCCAGCCTGCTCAAGCCGCTCGAGGAGCTGGCGGCCGCCACCACGGCCTTCACCGAAGCCGTGAACCTGCGCGTACTCGACGGCGGGGGCGGCGAACCACTGACGCGCGCCGAGTTCGACGCGCTCGCGACGCGCGCGCTCGCGGTGAGCTTCGACGTGTGGGATCTCTCCACGGCGCAGTTGGATCGCCTGCTGACCGACCGCATCCGCGGGTTCCGCGACGAACTGCGCTTCGCCCTCGCGGTGCTGGTGGTCGCCCTTACGGTGGTCTTCTACCTGTTCCTCGGCTTCAACCGCGGGGTGATGTCCACGATCGGCAGCCTGGAGGACGCGGCGCGCCGCATGGTGGGCGGGGACATGAAGAGCACGTTCACGCTCGACACGCGCGACGAGCTCGGGCAGGTGGCGAGTTCGTTCAACAGCGTGGCGTCGCGGCTGCGCGAGGAGTGGCAGCAGGCGCGCGACGAGAGCGCGCGGGCGCGGGCGGCGGAGGCGCAGGTGCGCGAGGGCGAGGAGCGCTTGCGGCTGCTGGTGGACAATGCGCTCGACGCGGTGGTCACGATGGACGCCGAGGGGCGCGTCACCGGATGGAACGCGCAGGCGGAGGCGATCTTCGGCCGCCCGCGCGCCGAGGTGCTGGGCAAGGACCTCGCCGAGATCATCGTCCCGCCCGAGCACCGCGAGGCGCACCGGCGCGGCCTCCGGACTTTCCTGGAGAAGGGCCGGGGTTCCTTCGTCAATCAGCGCGTCGAGATCCGCGCCCTGCGCCGCAACGGGCAGGAGTTCCCGATCGAGCTGGCGATCTCGCCGCTCAAGGCCGGCGGCCGCTTCTCCTTCAGCGCGTTCGTGCGCGACATCACGGCGCGCAAGCAGGCCGAGCAGGCGCTCAAGCAGCAGACCACGCTCGTCAAGCTGCTTCAGGAAATCGCCGTAGCCGCCAACGAGGCGGCGACGGTGGAGCACGCCCTCCAGTTCGGCGTGGACAAGATCTGCGCGGCGATGTCGTGGCCGATCGGGCACGCCTGCGTGCGGCCGCCGAACGGCGCCGAGGAGCTGGTCTGCGCGCGCGTCTGGCACGTGCCCGACGGCGGCGCCTACGACGAACTGCGTCGCCTCACCGAGACCACGGTCTTCGAACGCCGGCGCGGCGAGGAGGCGTTGCGCGTGGCCATGGACGCCACCGAGGCTGCCAACCGCGCCAAGAGCGCCTTCCTTGCCAATATGTCCCACGAGCTGCGCACGCCGCTCAACGCCATCCTCGGCTACAGCGAAATGCTGCAGGAGGACGCCGAGGAGAACGGCCACGCCAGCTATCTCGGCGATCTGACTAAAATCCGCACCGCCGGCAAGCACCTGCTCGCGCTCATCAACGACATCCTCGACCT
>JACRIP010000034.1 GCA_016220045.1 Planctomycetota bacterium | reverse complement strand
TGGCCTTCGCGGCACACGAATCCGTTCAGCGCGTCCGCCGCCACCAGGCGTGCGCCGGCCCAGCGGAGGGTCACGTCGACGTGGAGAGAGGCATCCGCGTCACCGTCGTTTTGCAGGCTCACCTCCACGAGACCGGGGGCGGGCCGGGACAATTCCGTGCGCAACCCAGGGCGTGGCGTGATTCCCTGCATGACGGCGTTGAGCGTCGGCCAGCGCCAGTTGAGCTGGTCGTCGTCCGTTGTAATCCTCTCGGAAATGTTTCCCGTTTTCTGACCGGAAACTAGCGGGGAAATCGCCTCCTCCCTTGCGGCGGCAAGTCCGCCGGAAAGGAGGAGTCATGTCCGACTCCCAGAAGCCCGATGAGCCCCGCGTCCCCGTCCCGACCTCCGAGCCCCACGCCCCGGCCCCCCCCACACCCACCGCGCCTCCGCCCGTCCCCCCGCCCCCGCCCCCGACAGATGACGGCGCCCACTCCGCACCCGACCCGCGCCCCCACCTCACCGGACGCCTGCCCGGTAGCCCTCGTCCCCGGTCCGTCCAGAAGCCGGCGGCCCTGTCCTTGCCCTCCGCTCCTCCCGCGTCCTTCACCCCCGAGCAGAAGCTCCTCATCCTCGACACGTGGAAGAAAAGCGGCCTCCCCGGCACCGACTTCGGCTCGCTCGTCGGCCTCTCCAAGCAGACCCTCTCCTCCTGGAAAAAGAAGTTCGAAGAGGACGGCCCCGGTGGCCTCATGGACCAGCCGCGCGGCGGCCCCCGCGGCAGCCGCCTCCCCGACCTCACCCAGCGCACCATCCTCATGATGAAGGAAGCCAACGCCGCCTGGGGCTGCCAGCGCATCTCCGACATGCTCGTCCGCGGCCCCGGCCTCGCCGCCAGCCCGCAGGCCGTCGCCCGCGTCCTCCACGAGGCCGGCTACCAGGTCGAGGAGGAACCCACCCAGCCCCACCCGGACCATCCCCGCACCTTCGAGCGGGCCAAGCCCAACCAGCTCTGGCAGTCGGACCTCTTCACCTTCCTCCTCAAGCGCCAGAACCGCCGCGTCTACCTCGTCGCCTTCATGGACGACCACAGCCGCTTCGTCGTGAGCTACGGCCTCCACGCCAGCGCCTCCGCCCTCCTCGTCATCGAAGTCCTGCGCGCCGGCATCGCCAGCTACGGCCCGCCCGCCGAAGCCCTCACGGACAACGGCCCTCAGTACATCACCTGGCGCGGCAAGAGCGCCTTCGCCAAGGAACTCGAGAAGCTCGGCATCGACCACGTCGTCTCCTCGCCCCGGCACCCCCAGACCTTGGGCAAGATCGAACGGTTCTGGGGCACGCTCTGGAAGGAGTGCCTCGCCGCCGCGATCTTCGTCGACTTCGAAGATGCCCGCAAGCGGATCGGCCTCTTCATCGACCACTACAACTTCCAGCGCCCGCACCAGGGGATCGACGGCCTCGTGCCCGCCGACCGCTTCTTCTCCGCGGCCGAGGACGTGAAGCAGGCGCTCGCGGCCCGGGTCGCCGCCAACGCGCTGACGCTCGCCCGCAACGGCGTGCCGAAGACGCCCTTCTACGTCACCGGCCAGGTCGGCGGCAAGGCGTTCAGCGTCCACGCCGAGGGCGAGCGCGTGGTGATGACGCGCGAAGGCGCCGAACGCAAGGAGGTCGAGCTGGTGCCGCCCCCGACCCAGAAGCCGGCCGAGTTGCCGGCGTCCGTCTGCCCGGTCGGGACGGTCCCGTCGGGCGCCCCCGAACACGACGAGCCGCCGGCCCCCGGGACTTCGCCCCTGGATGCCCTGCGCGGTCTGGAGAACGGCGACTCCCCCAAGGCTCAGGAAGGAGGTCAGGCATGAACCCCAGCGCAACGTCATCGTCCGGCGAGGCGAACTCGCCTCTCTCCGGTACGACCCACCCGCCGAAGCCGCCCCAGCGGCGCACCGGGACGGCGAAGCTCTCGACGCTTTCCGAGCGTGGCGGCGTCGAGGGGCGCAAGCTCGCCGCGGTGATCCTCGAAGTCCTCGCGGGGGGGCGCACGCCCACGGATGCGGCTACGGCCGCCGGCGTGAGTCTGCCGCGCTACTACGCCGTGGAAGCCCGCGCGCTCGCCGGACTCGTCGAAGCCTGTGAGCCGAAGCCGCCCGGCAAGCGTCCCTCGGCGGACGCCGAGCGCGTCGCACTGCGTCGCGACCTCGACTGCGCGCGCAAGGAGTGCGCCCGCTACCAGGCCCTGCTGCGTGCGGCGCAGCGGACGATCGGACTGCCCGCCGCCTCGTCGAAGCCGCCCGCCGCCGGCAAGCGCCGTCGCAAGCCGACGGTACGTGCGCTGAAAGCGGTCGGCATGCTACAATCCCCGCCGGTCGCTCCGGCGCCCGCGGACGGCCCGGCCCCCCAGGCGTAGAACCCGCGGTCGTGGCCCCCCGTTCTCCTCTCGCGCCGAAGGGAACGGGGGGCGCGGGCTCGTCGTGAGTCGCCGCGCGCGCAACGACAGGCCGCGGCTGCGCCGTGCCCCCCTACTCAGGGCAATGGGTGCCGGGTTGGATAGGGGGTCCGGGGGAAAGGGGTCCCCCGGCTGGCGATGCGCGATCCGTGACTGACTTGTTGACTGGGTAAAGGATATTCGACGGGTGCCGCGCCGGGAAGGTCCGGCCGGCGGTGTGACGCAAAGGAGCGAGGTCCATGGCGCGTAGACCGGGTGGCCCGGAGTTGGTCGACCAGCTGGAGGGTACGGACGAGGCGAAGACCCGGCTGCGCGTCGTCCTGGAGACGATCCGTGGCGGGCGCACGGTGGCAGAGGCGTGCCGGCTCCTGCAGATCGGTGCGACGCGCTTTGAGGAGCTGCGCGCGCAGGCGCTCGCGGGTGCGCTCGCGGCGCTGGAGCCCAGGCTGCTGGGCCGCCCTCGGGTTCAGCCCGTCGTCGGGAACGCGCAGGTCGAGCAACTGCAGGCGGAGATTCTACGACTGAAGCAGGAGATCGTGATTGCGCACGTGCGGGAGGAACTCGCCATCGGGCTTCCCCGCAAGGCGCTCGAAAAAAAACGGTAGAGCGGGATGTGGCGGCGCCGTGGCTGGAGCGGGAGGGTGTCCGGCACGCGGAGTTGCTCTTGGACGCGCAGGCGGCGCGGGCTCTTCGGGTGCAGCGGGACAAGAACCTGGTGGAGCAGGACACGCAGCGGCGGATGGAGCGGCGTCTGAAGATCCGCGCGCTGGGGGCAGCGGTCTGGCTCTACCTGTTGGGCTTGAAGCCGCGCGAGATCGCGCGACGGCTGAACGTGGAGGTCAAGACCCTGCGGAGTTGGCGCGCCGGCTGGTGCAAGGACCACCTGCAGGTGATCCCCCGGGGTCGGCCGGTGAAGTGCCTCGACCTGGGGAAGCGCAACGGCGTGATCGGCTTCATTCAACTGGTCGGTCCTGGGGTGGGGCTGCCGACGCTGGAGGCTGCGTTCCGGGATGTGCCGCGGGCTGAGCTGGAGCGGATCCTGTACGGCTATCGGAAGGAGTATCTGGCGAGTGGCGCGCACAGTGTGCATGCGCTGCGGTGGACGAAGGCGGGCACGGTGTGGGCGATCGACCATTTGGAACCGGACGTGCCGGTTGACGGCGAGTTCCGCTTCGTGGTGGTGGCGCGGGACCTGGCGAGTGGGGAGCAGTTGCTCGCGTTGCCGGTGAAGCAGAAGGACATGAAGGCGGTTGCCCAGGCGCTCGAGGCTCTGTTCCTGGCACATGGAGCGCCGCTGGTGTTGAAGGCGGACAATGCCTTTGATGCGGAGGAGGTCCACGCGGTGCTGTCGACGAGGGGGGTGGAGTTGCTCTTGTCTCCGCCGGAGACGCCGCGGTACAATGGTTCGGTCGAGGCGGGGATTGGGTCTTTGAAGACGCGGACGCACCACGAGGCTGCGAGGAACGACCGTCCGGGCGAGTGGACCTGCGACGACGTGGAGGCTGGGCGGCTGGCGTGCAACGAGCTGGGTCGGCCGCGGGGTGCGGCGGGCCCGACGCCGGATGAGTTGTGGGCGACCCGGAGGATGCCGGACCTGGCGGAGCGTTCGCTCTTTCGCGCCCGGGTCGAACGGCATCGACTGGAGCTACGCGCGGAGCAGGGACTGTTGCCCGGGTTTGAACTCGGGCGTTGGGACCGCACCGCGCTCGAACGTGAAGCGATCAGTCGCGCGCTTGTGGCGCGCGGCCTTCTCGAAGTCCGGAGGAGGCGAATTCCCCCACCACTTTACCGCGCCAGAATGGGAAACATTACGTAGGGATCACAGGAGCGCTATTCCGAAGTCCGACGGCACATTCTCGCTCAGCCAGATCTCCAAAGGGGATCAGGAGCCGGAGCGGAAGATCTAACCGAGTTGGAGAGGGACTGGGGACCCGTGCCGCAAGACTACCTTCAATTCCTCGTCGAATTCGGATGGGCGTCTTTTGGTTC
>JACRIP010000237.1 GCA_016220045.1 Planctomycetota bacterium | reverse complement strand
CTGGATGTTCTGGGCGGTGAGCGCGCCGCGTCCGGAGAACTTGCGGAAGACGTTCGACAGGGACGAGGAGAGGGACTCGAACATCGCGGCTAACCTTCCGAATCCGCGGTGGCGCCGACGAGCTTCTTGTCGTCGACGCGCTCGATCGCGGCGCCGAGGCCGAGCAGCTTCTCGACGATCTTCTCGTAGCCGCGGTCGATGTGGTAGACGCGGCCGATCTCGGTGCGGCCGCGCGCCGCCAGCGCCGCGTTCACGAGCGCCGCGCTCGCGCGCAGGTCGCTCGCCATCACCGGCGCGCCGCTCAGGTGCTCGACGCCGTGGATGAGCGCGTTCGCGCCCTCCTTGCGGATGTCGGCGCCCATGCGGTTGAGCTCGGCGACGTGCATGAAGCGGTCCGGGTAGATGCGCTCGGTCACGGCGCAGATGCCGTCGGCGAGCGCGAGCAGGGCCATCATCTGGGCCTGCAGGTCGGTCGGGAAGCCCGGGTAGGGCAGCGTGGTCAGGTGGTAGGGGCGGAAGCCGTCCGCCGGGCCGGTGCGGATGAAGTCGGCGCCGACCTCGGTGGGAACCCCGATCTCGGTGAGCGCCGCGAGCAGCGCCGACAGGTGGTCGGGCTCGCAATCGCGCACGGTCACGGCGCCGCGCGTGATCGCGCCGGCGAGCAGGAACGTGCCGGCCTCGATGCGGTCCGGGATCACGCGCCAGGTCACGCCGCGCAAGGACTTGACGCCGTCGATCACCAGCCGGTGGGTGCCGATGCCGGCGATGCGCGCGCCGGCCGCGGCGAGGAAGTTGCCGAGATCCTGGACTTCGGGTTCGCACGCCGCGTTTTCGATGATCGTGCGGCCGTCGGCGAGGACGGCGGCCATCAGGATATTGGCGGTGCCGGTCACGGTGGGCCCGAACTGGCCGCTCAGGAAGATCTTGGCGCCGCGCAGGCGCGGGGCCTCGGCGACGACGTAGCCGTTTTCGACGCGGACCTCGGCGCCGAGCGCGCGCAGGCCGCGAATGTGCAGGTCGACCGGGCGCACGCCGATGACGCAGCCGCCGGGGAGCGAGACGCGGGCGCGGCGGCGGCGGCCGACCAGCGGCCCGAGAACGCAGAAGGAGGCGCGCATGGTCGAGACCAGCTCGTAGCGGGCCGTGACCGGCTCCAGGTCCTCGACCTTGAGCAGGATGTCCCCGTCGGCGCGGCGTTCGGCGGACATCCCGAGCTCGCGCAGGATGGCGAGCAGGGAGTCCACGTCGCGCAGGCGCGGGACTCCCGAAATCACGGATTCGCCGTCGCAGAGGAGCGCGGCGGCGAGGATGGGCAGGGCGGAATTCTTCGAGCCGGAGCAGTGCACCTCGCCCGCGAGGGGGCGGGCGCCGTCGATGACGAACTTATCCATGGAATCCCTTAGATGGTCGGAAGGGGTTGCTCAGCTTTGGAGACGTGCAGCCCAGGGGTAATAGGAGGCCTTGAGGATGCGCTCGATTCCTTGGTAATCCTTGAGGAACAAGATGTTATCAAAGTCGTCGTGCGATGCAAGGAATTCGCGGACGAGCGGGGCCTGGCCGAAGCCGAGCTCGATCAGGATCTGGCCGCGCGGCTTGAGGAAGCGTTCGGCATCGGCCAGGATGCGCCGGATCACCGTCAGCCCGTCCGGCCCGCCGTCGAGCGCGTGGCGCGGCTCGAAGTCGCGGACTTCGGGCTGGAGGCCGGCGAGGTCGCCGCTCGGGACGTAGGGCGGGTTGGCGACCCCGAGGTCGACGGCGCCGTCGAGTCCGAAGCCGGCGAGCGGGGCGAAGAGGTCGCCCGCGAGGAAGGTGATCTTGTGCTCGGCGCCGAGGGCGGTGGCGTTGTCGCGTGCTACGGTGAGCGCCTGAGGATCGACGTCGACGGCGAAGAGGCGGGCCTGGGCGGTGGCGAGGGCGAGGGAGACGGCGATGACGCCGGAGCCGGTGCCGAGGTCGATGACGGTGAGGCGGCGGTCGGGGGGCAGGCCCTCGAAGGACTTGAGGGCTTCCTCGACGAGCTGCTCGGTTTCGGGGCGGGGCACCAGGACGGCGGGGGTGACCTGGAAGGAGCGGCGCAGGAACTCGGTGCGCCCGAGCACGTACTGGAGCGGGCAGCGGGTGGCGCGGCGCTCGACGCGCAGGGTGAAGCGGTCCACCTCTTCGGTGGTGAGGATGCGATTGCCCGAGGTGAGGATCTTGAGGCGTTCGCAGGCGAGGAAATCGGCGAGCAGGACTTCGGCGTCGGCGCGGGCGGTATCGATGCCGGCGGCGACGAGGCGCTTGGTGGCGCCGTTGATGACCGACTGGACCGACATGGGGCGGGAGGTCAGGATATCGGTGTTGCCGGTGGCGGCGCGGGAGCCGCTCGGGGTCCGGCCGGTGGCATCGGTCATGCCTCGTCACCCTCGGCGGGAGCGGCCTTTTTCGTCGGCGTGGAGATGCCCTTCAGGCGGGCCTCGCGCTCGACCTCCAGGAGCTTGTCGATCACCGGCTGCAGCTTGCCCAGGAGCACGTTCTCCAGGTCATGCAGCGTGTACTCGATGCGGTGGTCGGTGATGCGGTTCTGCGGGAAATTGTAGGTCCGGATCTTCTCGCTGCGCTCGCCGGTCCCGATCTGGCTGCGGCGCAGATTGTCGCGCTCGGTCTTCAACTGCGTCGACTGCATCTCGTAGAGCCGCGTCTTCAGCAGTTTCAGCGCCATTTCGCGATTGCGCGCCTGCTGGCGCTCCGTGCGGCAGTGAATGACGATACCGCTCGGCTTGTGCGTGAGCATCACCGCGGACGCGACCTTGTTCACGTTCTGGCCGCCCGGCCCGCCGGCGCGGCAGAACTGCACTTCCAGGTCCTCGGGCTTGAGCTCGATATTCACGTCCTCGGCCTCGGGCAGCACCGCGACCGTCGCGGTCGAGGTATGGATGCGCCCCGCGGCCTCGGTAGCCGGGACGCGCTGCACCCGGTGGGTCCCGGTCTCGTAGCGCAGGTTCTTGAAGACGTCCGTGCCGCTGATGTTGAGCGTGATGCCGCGCAGGCCGCCCATGTCGGTCTGGTCCATGTCGATCACGTCGACCTTCCAGCCCTTGATCTCCGCGTACTTTTCGTACATCCGGAGCAGGTCGGCCGCGAAGAGCGCGGCTTCCTCGCCGCCCACGCCCGGGCGGATTTCCATGATCGAGTTCTTCGCGCCCTCGCGGTCCTCGGAGAGGAACATCTCCTCCAGATCCGCGAGTAAGGCCTTTTCCTGAGTGATCAGCCGCGTCAGGTCTTCCTCCGCGAGCGCCTTCATCTCGGGGTCCGCGAGCATCGCCCGGGCCTCGTCGCGCTGCTTGACCGTCTCCTGCAGGGCGCGGTACTTCGTGACGTACTTCGAGAGCCGGCCGCGTTCTTTCATGAGGGCGGCATAGCGGGCGGGGTTCGAGTAGACCTTGGGGTCGGCGGTCTGCTGCTCGATGGCCTCGTAGGCGCGGTCCATTTCGGCTTCTAGCGCCTCGAGCTCGCCGCAGAAGCGGCTGTCGTCGTCCAGACCCCCCAGCTCTGCTGCGAGCTTCCGCTCGACCAGCTCGTCGAGGAAGCCATAGCCGAAGCGCCGGTTCAAGTTCTGCAGG
>JACRIP010000236.1 GCA_016220045.1 Planctomycetota bacterium | reverse complement strand
TCGGCCGGGTAGCCCGGAACCGTGAACGCGTTCGGCTGCACCAGGGATTCCAGCAGGTAGCCGGCGGCGTCGAGGCCGGCGACGCGCGTCGCGGCCCGCCCGCCGACCCCGGCCAGGTCCGGACCGCGGCCGGGCGGCGCGCCCGCGCCCAGCGTGTGGCAGGTGGCGCAACGGCCCTTGCCGAGGAACACCTCGCGGCCGAGTCCGGTGCCGGGCGGCGGCGCGCCGAAGCGCGTCAGCCACCAGAAGGCGACGGCGGCGGCGGAGCCGGCCAGGAAGACGAAGCCGAGCGCGACCCGGCGCGAGCGACCCGGAGTCATCGGGGCTCCTCCCCCCACCGCCGGCCGGCCGCCGCGCGAGCACGGCACCACCACGCGGCGCTCATCGTCCCTCCATCAGCGCACGGGTCTTCTCGATCTCGGCCTGCGCCCATCCCGCCCACCGCGCGTCCGCCCGCGCGCCGGTCTCGAATGCGCGAATCGCCTCCGCGTGGCGGCCCAGGGCACGCAGGATTTCGCCGCGCGTGAGTTCCGCCACGCCGAAGTGCCGGGCGACGGCGGCGTCGGCGTCCGCGAGGGCGGCCGCAAGGTGGGGATCGGAGTCGCCCCCGCGCGCCGCCTCCGCCACGCCGAGGCGGAATCGGGCATACGCCCGATTATTGTACCCGATGGCGTACTCCGGGTTCCGCGTGAGCGCCGCCGAAATGTCCGCGATCGCCCCCCGGAAGGCCTCGCGCGGGTCGCCGCCGTGGTCCAGCTCGTAATCGGCCAGGCTGCTGTAGTCCGCTCCGCGGGACTCCAAGGCGGTGGCCGACTCCGGATTCCGCCGCAGCACCTGATCCAGATCCGCGATCGCCGAGCGCCAGCAGTCGCGCGGATCCGCGCCCCGGGAGGCCCGGTTCCGCCCCAGGTTGGACCACGCGACCGCGCGCTTCTCCAAGGCTCGGAGGTCCTCCGGATTCCGCTTCAGGGCCTCACCGAACTCCGCGACCGCGTGTTCCAGGCTGGCCTGAGGGTCGCCGCCGGCGCCGCTCTCCCATTCCCCGCGAGCGAGCCCGGCCATACCCAGCAGGAGTCGGGCGTCGCCGCTCTCGGGGTTGGTTTTCAGGGCGGAGCGACACTCCTCCTCGACCGCCTGCAGAAGCTGCCGCGGGTCCTGCCCGCGCGTCGCCGCAAACTCCGCCTGCCGCAGCCGCACCTTGGCGCGGCAGACCAGCGCGCTGACGGACTTCGGCTCGCGCCGCAGCGCCTCATCGAAGCACGCGACGGCCTGGAGCCAGGAGGCACCCGGGTCCTGAGCGCGGGTCGCCTCCACCTCCCCGACCTCGGTCCACGTCAGCCCGCCGTTCACGGCGGCGGCCGCCAGGGCCGGGTTGAGGGCCGCCGACTTCCCGAACGCGTCGCTCGCCTGCCGCAGGACCGAACGGGGATCGATCCCGCGGTCGCGGTTTGCCAGCCCGAGCTGCCGGTACACGCAGCCGAGCAGATTGAGGCGGGCGCCCGCGGGTCCGCCGAGTTCCAGGGCGCGCGTGGCGTCGGCCGCGGCCGCCAGGAGGCGCGGGCGCGGATCCGTCCCCCGGCCCGCTTCGGCCCGGGCAAGGTGGAGGGCGACCACGACGCGGTCATCCAGCACCTCCGCCGAATCCGGCGCCAGCGGCGCGGCGCGCACGCACAGCTCGAGCGCGCGTCCGAGCATCTCCTCCGAAGCCTCGCCGCGCGCCGCCTTGCCCGCCGCCCAGGCCTGCAGAACGGTCGACTGCAGCAGGAGCGGCTCGGCGCCCGGCGGCGCCAGGCGTACGACCTGGAGCGCGTCCTGCTCGGCCTCCTGCCATAGGGCGAATGCCTGGGCGCTTCGGCCGGTATCGAAGTACCCCTGCGCATGCCCGGAGTTGAGTTGCGAGCGCAGGCGCCAGGGTCCGGGCAGGCCGCGGTTCACCTTCAAGGCCGCATCGATTTCCACCAGGAGGGTCGCGCTGTCCAGCTCGCGCGTGAGCGCGCGCCGGCCCAGCAGGTCGAGCCAGGCCAGTCGCGCGTCATCGAGATACGGGTCGAGCTCCAGGGCGGCCTTGAGCTCCCGCTCGGCGACGGCGAGGTCGCCGCGCAGCAGAGCCAAGACTCCGCGTCCACAAGCGACCCAGGCTTCGCGATCCTCGACCCGGCGGGCGGTGGACGAGGCGCCGGCGATGAGGCGGGCGGTCGTCTCGAGGTCGTCCTCTGCCGCCTGCCGGATGCGCGCGAGCTCGGGGCGGAGCGTCTCGAGCTCGGCGAGCGACGCCTCCGGGGCGCCGGTGATGTCGACCGCGCGAGCGGATTCCGCGTCGGGCAGGGGCCGACCGGAGCGCACATTCCGGTCCCAGGCGCGCCGGGCGGCGGCGAGGGTCTCGCGGTAGCGATCGGCGCGGGCCAGGCCGCGCTGGTAGCGGGCGCTCGCGTCGTCGGGGCGGAGCCGGATCGCCTCGCCCAGCGCGCGCTCGGCCTCCGCCATGCGTCCCTGCAGACGGGCCAGCCAACCCTTCACGTAATGCGCGGCGGCCAGGGTGGGGTCCTGCGCGAGCAGCTCGTCCGCGCGCCGCTCGGCCCGCGACGCAACCTGCGCCAAGAGCCCGAGATCCCCGCCGCGCCGCGCCCCCAGGGCTTCCGCGAGTGGGGCCTTCACCTCCTGCACAAAGGCGCTTTCCGCGATCGAGCGTTGCGCCCGACCGCGCTCGACCTCCGCCCGCCACGCGAAGTAGCCCGCGACTCCGCCGGCGAGGAGCACGAGCCCGCCGGCCGCCGCCCAGACGCGCCGCCGCGCCAGCCACTTCTGCGCCCGATACCCGAACGACGGGGCGCGGGCGGCGATCGGTTCGCCGTCGAGGAAACGCGCCAGGTCGTCGGCGAAAGCGGCGGCGGAGGCATAGCGGCGTGCCGGGTCCTTTTCCAGGCAGGTGAGACAGATCCGCTCGAGGTCGGGATGGACGCGGCGCCGGCCCGCGCTCGACCCCTTTCCCGACTCGCCGCGAGCCGGCGGCCGGCCCGCGGCGGCGGCGGCGCGCGTGGGCGGCAGCGGCTCCTGCTCCACGATGTGGCGCAACACCTCGACCAGGCCCCGTCCCTCGAAGGGCGGCCGCCCCGCCAGGTGCTCGTAGAGCATCACCCCTAGCCCCCACAGGTCGGAGCGCGGGCCGATCCGCTCCGCCTGGCCCTGGGCCTGCTCGGGCGACATGTAGGGTGGGGTGCCCAACACGGCCCCGGATACGGTCAATCCCCCACCGAGCTGCTCGCGCTGCTCCTTGGCCAGCCCGAAATCGCTTACGTACGGCCGTCCGGCGCCGTCGAGCAGCACGTTCGCGGGCTTCACGTCGCGGTGGACCACGCCCGCCTCGTGCGCCGCGTGCAGCGCGCGCGCGACGTCGGCCAGGACCTCCAGGAAGCGGCGCGGCTCCAGCCGGGCGCGCGCGGAGTCGAGGCTCTCCCCCGCGATGAAGTCCATGGTGAAGAAGTGGCGGCCGGCGACGGTGCCGACGTCGTAGATCTGCACGACGTTGGGATGGTGCAGCTTGCCGGCGGCGCGCGCCTCGCGCAGGAAGCGCTCGACGTCGGCGGCGGTGGGGGCGGCCTCGGGGAGGAGCGTTTTGAGGGCGACCCAGCGCTTCAGGTCGGTATCCCACGCCTGGTAGACCACGCCCATGCCGCCGCGGCCGAGCTCCCGGACCAGCCGGTAGCGGCCGAACGGCTCGCCGGTGGGCTCGGGCACGCCGCCGGGCCGCGCTCGCCGTCCGGCGGAGGAGTCCTGCACCGCGGAGCCGCCCGCGCCGCCCCCGGGGACCGTCTCGATGGTGGGGGCGCCGGCGGGCAGGCACACCGTCGGCGCGTCGGTCGCGACGGGGTGGACCGTCTCGGCGTTGGGACCGGCGGCGGCCGGGAGCATCTGCCGGGTCGGTTCCGTAGGCGGCTGGGGGTCGCTCATGCGGGTATCGCAAAAAGCCGTCGCGGGCGCGGAAGATTCGTGCGTCGGAGCGGGGGCCTGCGCCACCGTACTCCACTGCCGGAGACCTCGCGGCGCAGGCGCGGAGGCCGGCAAGGGCGGCGCTTGCGACCGCCTCTGCGGCCGGACCCGGGTCAGGTCAGGTTGAGTCCGGTTCAGTCTTTCAAGGTCGGGAGCCGCAACTCCGCGGCGTCGTGATGCACCGTGACGTTCAGATCGAGTGCGCCCTTGGCGTCCCAATGGTCCGCGCCGGTGTGCGGATTGCGCTCGTAGCGCGGCCAATTCGCCGAGCCGAGGTAGAGCCGCAGCCGATGGCCCGCGGGGAGGGTCGCCGCCGTGGGCGGGAAGCGCAGGGTCAGCGCCACGGTCGCGCCGGGAGTTAGGGGTTTCGCCTGATCCGTCCCGTCGCGCAGTTTGGCGCGGCCCACGGCATCGGCGATGAGCAAGGCCTTGCCGTCGGGCGTGACGTCGCAGAGGCGGGCGGAGAAGTCGCAGTCGGCGCGGTCGGCGGCGAAGGTGAACGCGAGCTCCGCGCACCCGTTGAGGCGCAGCGGCTCGACGAGCGCCGGCGTCGAGTATACCAGGAGGTCGTGGCGGGCGCCGAGCGCCGCGTGGTCGGTAGGCCCGTGCTTCATGGGCGGGAGGTTGGCGCCGCCGAGGGTCGGCGCGGGGTCGCGCGGGTCGTGGCGGTAGGTGCGGTCGCCGGCGGCCGGCGCGACCGGGCGGGCGGCGACGATGCCGCCGGTCGCGTCCAGGTAGCGAACGAGAGTGCCGCGCGGGAGTGCGCTCCAGGACTCGGCGGCGCGCCAGCCCTCCTCGCCGGCGACCCAGTAGCGCACGCGCGGAACGGCATCTTCGGCAGCGGCGGCGGCGCCGGTCCCGCGCAGCCAGCGGTCGAGGAAGGCGCGGGCCGCGCGCCCGGACTCGAGCGCCGCTCCGGAGAAGTCCCGATCCCCCTGTCGGGCCACGCCGACCGAGACATGGTCCCAGGGGCCGAGGAGGAGCTTGGAGCCGGCGCGGGCGGCGGGGCCGCCGCGCGCGATCACGTCCTCGAAGGTGCGCACGACCAGATCCGGGTAGCTGTCCCACCAGCCGGTGATGAAGAGGCAGGGCACGGCGATCGCCTCGGGGTGATAGGTCCTGCCGGCGGCGAGTTTCCAGGCCAGGGCGCCGGAGAGGGGCGCGGCGCGCACCAGGGCGCTCACCCCGAAGCCGAGCTGGTCGAGGCGCTGCACGTGCCCTTCGAGGAGAACGCCGCCCTCGTAGTAGTCCGCGTAGCCCTGGCCCATGGCGGCGATCAGGGGAACACAGCAGACGAGGTGGGGTGGGTGCTCGGCGGCGGTGTCGAGCTGCTGCTTGCCGAGGGCGCTGCCGCCCCAGGTGCCGATCTTGCCGTCCGACCAGGGCTGGGCGGCGATCCATTCCACGGTGTCGTAGCCGTCGTGGCCGCGGCGCCACTCGCCGCGCTTGACGCGCGCCATGGCCGCCTTGGAGCCGTAGAAGCCGCGCCAATCGGCGACGACATAGGCATAGTGGTCGCGGTCCATGAGCACTTGCATGTCGGAAGCCGCGCCGCGCCCGGTCTCGCCGAGCGAGGCCTCCGGATCGGAGAGGACCGCGCCCATGCGCTGCTTGCCGTAGGGCGTCTGGATCAGGACGGTCGGGTATTTTCCGGAGGCGGCGGGCAGGTAGAGGTCGGCGGCAAGCGTCTTGCCGTCGCGCATCGGCACCGCGACCTCGGTGGGCGCGGCGGGCGCGCGGGCCTCGGCGGGCCGGGGGTCTTGGGCGGACGCGGGGGGGAGTGGGAGAATGGCGGGCACGCCGAGGGCCACCAGCACGGCGAGCGTGAGCAGCGCGTAGAGCGCGCGGGCGGCAGCGGGGGGGACCATCGCAAGCTCCGAAATGATGGAGGAATGCGGACTACGATTACCATCGGGCTTCTCACCGCGCAAAGCGCGATCTCTACGCTCTCCGGATCTCCGTCGTCCCGGAGGAGGCCTCCGCTCATCAGCACCAGCGACCCGGGTTGCTCGACCCAGGCGGGGGCGAGCTGCGTTCTCGGTCGTCCTCGTCCTCGTCCTCGTCCTCGTCCTCGTACTCGTACTCGTACTCGTACTCGAACACCCGGGGCGTCCGCGTCCGCGTCAGCCTAGGCGTCGGCCTAAGCGTCAGCCTTCGCGTCAGCGCCCGAGTACGAGGACGAGGACGACGGATGGTAGCGGTGGGGAGACGCTGAAGCAGGTGCGAATCTGTTTGGGCGAGGTGTTCGGAGACCTGGCCGACGCCCCGACCGCTACTTCTTGTCCGCGTCCTTCTTCTTGCCGCCGCCGCCCGCTTTGTCGCGCAGCGCCTTCGCGCGCAGCCGCAGCTTCTGCGCCTCCAGCTTCTTCATCTCGCCGTCGAGCGCCAGCGCCGCCGCATCGGCCTCGAGCGCCGCCGCTTCGGCTTCCAGCTCCTCGGCCGTCTTCGCCGTCCCCGCCGCCGACGCCGTGCCCGCGCCGCCGCCGCCGACCAGTTCCTTCAGCGCCGCCCGGATCGCATCCTTCACCCCCGGGTCGGTCTCGGTCTCCAGCCGCTCCAGCAACTTCCCCGCCGCCGCCGACGGCTGCATCCGCCCCAGCGCGCGCGCCGCCGCCGACCGCGTCCGGAAATACGGATCGCCGAACGCCTGGAGCACCGCTTCCACCACGCGCGGGTCCTTCGGCGCCAGGCCCGCAAGCTGGTCCATGGCTAGGGCCTTCACCCGGTGCATGGATCCGGCTTCCCAGGTGCCGGTCACGAAGGGCAGCAGCTCGGGAATCGCCGCGACGTCGCCGGACTTCGCCAACCCCTCGATCGCCGCGCCGCGCACGGCCTCGCGATACGAGGGCCAGCGCAGCGCGCGCCGATAGATCTCCCCCGCGCCCGGGGCCTTGCAGGCCGCGAGCCCGCGCAGCGCCGCTTCGCGCACTTCGTCGCTGGCGTCCGACTCGGCGAGCGCGGCGAGCGTGGGCTGCGCCTTCTCGGCGGCGAGTTTGCCGAGCGCGGCGGCCGCCGCCTTGCGGACTTCGGCGCGCACATCCTTCGCCGCCTCGACCAGCGCCGGCGCCGCGCCCTCGGCGTCGGCTTCGGCGAGCGCCTCGACGATGCGCGCGCGCACGCGGTAGTTCGCCTCGTCCTTGAGTGCCCGCTCGAGGGCGGCGCGCGCCGCCTTGCCCTCGCGGCCGAGCCGGCGCGCCGCGGCGTAGCGGCCGGTCACGTCCGAGTCGCGCAGGAGCTGGGCCTCCAACATCGCCGGCGGCCGGGCGAAGTCCAGCCGCTTGGCGATGCGCGCGCCCACGTCGAAGCTCACGAACTCCGGCGCACGCGGCAGGTCGAACTCGAATTCTTGCTGCCGCGCGTCCACCCAGACGCGACGGATCTCGACCTGGACCCCGCGCTCGCCCACGGCGAACCCGAAGCCGAGGTCGACGGGGAGGCGGTAGAGATCGCGCCCGAGGGAGATCGGCTGGGTCTGGCGCACGCGCACCACGGCGTGGCGCACCGCCTCGTGCCATTCGTAGTCCACCGAGAACTCGGGCACGCCCGCGCCGTAGACCCATTGATCGAAGAACCAGCCCAGGTTATCGCCGTAGACTTCCTCGAGGGAGGCGCGGAACTCCTCGGAGGTCACACCGGCGTCCCGGTGCTGTGCGACCCAGCGGCGGATGCCTTCGCGGAACTTTTCGTCGCCCATGACGTGACGCAGCGTGTGCAGCACGACGGAGCCCTTGGTGTAGTTCATGCCCTCGGGCAGCTCCAGGGGCTTCTTCTCCTTGCCGGGCTCGCGCCTGAGCCGCGCCAGCAGCTCCGGGGTCGAGGCGGCCGCGTAGCCGTCTGCGGTGTCAACCCGATCGAGCAGGAACTCCTCGGCGCCGCCGTGCTCTTCGGTCCAGAGGTCGGCGAAGTAGGTGGCGAAGCCCTCGTTGAGCCACATTTCCTGCCAGTCGAGACAGGTCAAGAGGTCGCCGAACCAGGAATGGGCGAGCTCGTGGGCGACCAGCCCGTCGGCCTGGTAGTCGACGTGGGAGCGCGGCGCGTGCAGCGCGCGCTGGTTGAGGGTGGTGACGGAGGAGTTCTCCATGCCGCCGTAGATGAAGTCCCAGACCGTGGTCTGCGCGTAGGAGGTGTAGGGGTACTTGCAGCCGGTGTAGGCGGAGAAGAACTTCATCATCTCGGGCGTCAACCCGAAGGCGAGGCGGATCGCGCTCTTGCGGCCGGGCGGGACGTAGTAGCGCAGCGGCACGCCCTCCCAGGTCTCCTCGACGACGTCGAACTTGCCGACGATCAGGGAAACCAGGTAGGCAACGAGGTTCTGGTCGAAGCGGAAGGTGAAGACGGTTTCGCGGAGCGGCGGCGCGGGTTTGGCGTCCTGGGCGGGCGCGGCGCCGGCGGGAGCAGGAGCGGCGGGGGCCGGGGTTTCTTCGGTCTTGGTTTCCGCGAGGACGCCGTTGGCGACGACCTGATAGCCCTCGGGCACGCGGATGCGCTGGGTGACCTTGAAGCGGTCGTCGGGCTCGTCGTAGCAGGGGAACCAGTGGCGGTTGTCCTGGCCCTCGCCCTGGCTCCAGACCTGGGACGGGGTTTCGGGATGCTCGGGGGTCGGGGAAAAGAAGTAGAGGCCGCGCTTGGGGGTCGCCTCGTACTCGATGCGGGCCTCGAGCGGCGCGTCCTTGGGGAACTCGCGGGCGAGGTCGATGCGCAGGACGCCGCCGTCGAGGCGGATGCGGCGCGCGGGCTCAGGCTTGCCGCGCTCCCCCACGAAAGCCGCGAAGACGATCGTGTCCTCGCAGTGGAGGGCGAGGAGGGCGAACTTGTCGGCGGTGGGCTTGAAGAGCCAGGTGGCGCTACCGATGACTTTTTTGGCCGCGAGATCGACGCGCAGGTCGAGGGTGAGGTCTTCGAGATCGTAGTTGCGCTGCTCCGGTTTCAGCTCGTCGGCAGTCGCGGGCAGGGCGGCGGCGAGGAGCAGAAAGAGCAGCGGGGACAGACGCCTGATCAAGCGGTTCAGGTCGGGCATCCTGGGTTCTCCTCGACGGGGGTCAATCGCCCGCGTCCACGCGCCGGTCGGAGCGGTGGCGGGCCTGGTGTCGTTTCTCATCTACCCGGCGGAGCTGGGAAGACCAGGTCGGACGGGTCGGACGGCGGCGCTTGGGCGGAATGATCCCGGTTTCGATGATGGCGCGCACGCGGTCGAGACAGTCTTCGAGATTCTGGAGCTGGCTGCGCGAGAGCTGGGATGTCAGGAGGAGCTCGCCATCCTTGGTGAAGTAGGACGGGAAGCGTGCGCGCACGCGCGCGCGCTGTTCATCGGTCAGCGCGGGGACCTCCTCCAGGCGCAGGCGCACCTCGGCCTTGGTGCTGACCTTGTTGACGTTCTGGCCGCCGGGACCGCCGGCGCGGCAGAAGGTCACGCGCAGCGCGGCGCGCGGGACGACGATGCCCGAGCGGAGGGTGAGGTCGGAATCCATCGCGAGCCTGATGCGTACAAGGGTTGCGGGAGCGGACGGGGTTTGGGGGTTCAGATGTTTGGAAGTTTGGAAGCATCCGGTGGATGCGATCCGGGGCGCCACTCCGCCGGAAGACTGAGCGCGGAAAGCGCGGCGGCGGCGGTATCGGCATCGGGGAACCGCCGTAGCGGGTCGGGATCGAGCAGGCGAAGGAGTACGGCCCGGAGGCCGACGGGCTCCAGCTCGGCGGCATTCGCGCGGTGCGCGGCGGGCGCGAGTTCGCGGCCGGCGAGAAGCTCGACGAGCAGGGCGCCGACGGCGTAGAGGTCGGCGCGGCCATCGAGCGGATCGCCGGCGAGCTGTTCGGGGGCGGCGTAGCGGGGCGGGCCGGCGAAGCCGTCCGGCGGGCGGGCCGGGCCGGCGCCGGGCGGGCGGCGGAAGGCGATGCCGAAGTCGAGAAGTTGCGCGGCCGACCCGGGATGGAAGAGCACGTTGGCGGGCTTGACGTCGCGGTGCACGATGCCCCGGGCGTGCAAGTGGGCGAGACCGGCGAGGAGATCGAGGCCGATGCGGAGGCGGTCGGACGGGGGGAGGGCGGCCGCGTCGGGCCAGGCGGCGGCGAGGTCGCGGGCGCCGGGCGTTCCTTCCTGGGCCAGGTAGGCGTAACCCCCGAGCACGCCGTGCGCGAGGATGCGCACGACGTGGGGGTGAGGCGCGGCGGCGAGCGCGGCGAGGACGTCGGGCGCGCCCAGGCGGCGGCGCGCGTCGCGGTGGACGACCTTGAGCACCACCGGGGCGCCGGTATTGAGCGCGCGGGCGCGATAGACCCCGAGGCCGGCGCGGGCGAGCACGGTCCGGTCGATCACGTAGGGCCCGAACTCGACGCCGGTGGCGAACCCATCGAGGCGGAGCGCGGCGGCGCGCAGCGTGGCCGAGGGATAGAGGGGAACGCGATACCAGGTGCGGGAGGGCGCCGCGGCGGCCGGGGGCGTGAGGCAGAGCGTGGCGCGGCCGAAGAGGGAGCGGCGCTCGCGTCCGCGGTCGCCGGCGAAGCGCGCGAGCTCGAGGGCGAAGCTGACCTCCTCCCAGCCGGGGCGGACGACATCGACGTCGAGCGCGACGGAGGCCACGCCCCCGGCGGGGAGCTCGACCATGCGCGAGACCAGGCACCCGGCGAGACCCGGCGCGCTGACCGCGACGTGGAAGGCGCTCCGGTCCCAATCGCGGGTCCAGGCGTCGGGCACGAGGTCGGCGAGGCGCAGGTGGAGGCGCGGAGGTTCGCCGCCCGCGACGGAGAGGACGTCGAGGCGGACCTCGTGGCAGGGGGCGAAGAAGGAATCGCCGCAGGTCGGGCAGAAGCTGTAGCTCTGCGACGTGCGTTCGTCGCAGGAGCGGCAGACTCCGGCGAGGGCGAAGGCGGCGTCGGTATCGGCGCCGCAGTAGGGGCAATCGCTGAGGGTGCGGGCCGTCAATTCTAGGCCGCAGGACCAGCAGTAGCGGCGGCGGGCGGCGGCGGCGCGGGCGAGGAGTTCGTCGGGATCGGCGGCGGGAGAAGGCTCGGGCGCGGCGGCGGGTGCGCCGCAGGCGACGCAGCGCGCGACGTTGGGCAGGATGGTGACGCAGCGGTCGCAGAACCCGAGCAGCGGCGGGGCGTAGTAGTTGAGGCCGCGCTCGCAGGGCGGGCAGAGGTAGCGCGCGCCGGCGAGCGCTTCGTGATCGCGGACGCGGCGACCGCAGCGGGAACAGGCGGTCATGGCGGTGGCCAGTGGACGGTGGACGGTGGACAGTGGTCAGTGGACGGTGGCAAAGGTACATTGGAAGATGCCCGCCGGTCGCGTAGAGTAGCCAAAGGCGGGGGCGAGGGCCAGAAGAAAGTAATGAGGGCAGCGTGCAGAGGGCAGGCTCGGCGGTCGAACCATGTTGGCTTCCGCCACCGTCCACCGTCCACCGGCCACCGGCCACCGCCGGTCACCGGCCTGCGGCACCGTCCTCCACCGTCACCACGCCGTCGCGGTTCGCGTCCGCCCGCTCGAAGACCGCGTCCGGACCGCCGTACTCGTCACGCGTCACCCGACGGTCTCCGTTCCGGTCGTGGCGCTGGACAAAGCCGTCCGAGGCCCGCAGGATCGCCGCCAGGTAGCCGAGGTGCCGCTCTACCTGCTCCTTGGTCACCAAACCCTCCGGTGAAGGCCCGAAGCGGTCCCACAACGCCTTCGACCCCTGCCACTCCTCCTTGGTCAGCTTGCCGTCCTTGTTCGCGTCCATCTTCGCCATCACCTCGTCCGCCGACGACCAGCCTGCCAGCCCCCCCGCCCGCTCCAACTGATCCGCGATCAGCTCGTCCTTCGACACCCACCCGTCCCGATCGTCGTCGAACCCCGCCATCAGTTCCTCCGGCGCCTTCCACTCCTCCAACGAGACGAAGGAATCGGCGTTCTTGTCCAAGTCCTTCAGCAGCCGCTTCGCCATCCCCTCCCGCGGGTAAGGTCGTTTCGCCGACGACGGCAGGTTGTTCAGCTCCTCCACGTCCAGGTAGCCGTCCGTGTTCCGGTCGCACAGGAAAAACACGTATTCCGCGAATTCCTTGGGGTCGAACTTGCCATCGTGGTCGGCATCGCACTCCCCGAAGGACTCGATGCCGTGCACCTCGCGCCGCTTCATCGGCGCACCCTTTTTTTTCGGGTCTTCCTTGGGCTTTTTGGTCGCGTCCTTCAGGTTGCGGAAGTACTCCTTCGCCTCCTGCTTCGAAATCACGCCGTCCTTGTTGGCGTCGATCTTTGCGAAGAACTCCTTCTGGTCCTCCGGCTGTTCCGCGCGCGCCACGCGCGCGTCGCCGTTCTTGTCGTACTTCTGCAGAAAGCCGGCCAGCTTCTCCTCGGGCGTCTCCGCCCCGGCACGCGCAGCGCAAACACCAAGCAAGAGCATGCCGGCCATCGTCCTAGCGATCGGTCGCATAGCGGTATTCACCCTATAACTCCCGTCGGTCCAATTCCAGTCGGCGCAGGTCATTCTTCGTCCACCGTCCACCGTTCACTGTCCACCGTTCACCGTTCACTGTCCACCGTTCACCGTCCACTGTCCACCGGCCACTGTCCACCGTCCACCGTTCACCGGCCACCGCCGGCTACCGCTTCCCCCCGCTGCCCGTGGTCGCCTGCTCCAGCGGCACCCGCAGCACCTTCTGGATCTCCTCGCGGCTCAGGTAGCGCGCGCCCTCGTGCGAAATGTCCTTCAGCACCCGGCCGTCCTCGTCCATCATCCGATCGAAACTGAACGCCTCGACCGCAACGCCGCGCGCGCCCGCCAGCCCCGGCACCTGCGCCAGCCGCGAGGGCTGACCCGGCTTGCTCACGTCGATCACCTCCGTCGACCCCGGCCCCAGCGCAAACGCAAAAAAAGTCAGGAAGGGCGGATTGTACACCCGCATCACCGCAATCGACGACAGGTTGTTCTGGATCATCGCCTGCCCCATCCCCTGCGGATTCTGCGGGTTCGTGATCCGGAAGATCCGCAAGTACCCGCGCGGATCGTCGTTCCGGTTCTTCTGCTCGAACACCGTCCACACGTAATCGTGCTCTTCCGAGGGAATCTTGCCGCCCTCGCTGCCCAGGTCGAACTTCGCGCCGACCGCCAGCCCCTTGACCTCGAAGCGCTCGACGTCGTCCGGCGGCTGCAGGAACCCCGACAGGCGCGTCGGCCGCGCCGGCTCCGTGACGTCGAAAATCGCCCCGCCGCCGCGCGTGTCCGCGGTGATCGCCAGGTTGCGCGCCGCCGTCCGCTTCCCCTCCGCCGCCGGCCGGCTGTATTGGAATAGGGTGACCACATGGGTCGCATCCGCCGCCAGCTCGCTCTTCGGCCGCGCCGTCGACGCCGCGCCGACCGCCACCGGATGCAGCGGATCCGCGAAATCGATCGCCACCAGCCCCCCCGGCCCGTCGGCCACGAACGCGCACAGGTTCGACAGCGAGATCGCGCGCGCGTCCTTCGTCGCCACCGCGCCGACTTGGACGATCTGCGCCGGGTTCGTCACGTCCAGCACCTTCACCCCGCCCGGCCCGTCCGCCACGATCAGGTATTTCCCGGTCAAGACGCCGCTCTTCGCGAAGGTCGTCTTGAAGGCCCCGACCCGCCGCGGGAAGAGCGGATTCGCCAGCTCGGCGACGACGATGCCCTCCTCGCCGCAGCACAGGTACGCGAGGCGGCCGTGACCCTGGATCGGATCGAGCGCGAGCACGACGTCGAGCGCCGGCGGCGCCGGGAAATTCGCCACCCCCTCGCTCTTCTCCGGGCTCTTGCGGTCGAGCGCGAGCACCGACATGCCGGCGCTGGTCCCCACGTAGGCGAAGTCCCGCGCCAGGGCGAAGGAGGGCGAGCCCATCCCCCAGGTCGTGGAGGAGCGATGGCACTCGACGCAGGCGCGCGCCGCCGCCCGCACCGTGTGCATCTGGTGGTGGATCATGGTCATCCCGGAAAGCCCGGCTGCGGTCTCCGGCATCTTCTGGTCCACGATGATCCGCCCCTTGGCGTCATGCACGGTGCAGAAGGTCGAGAACCCCGTCAAGTACGGGGCGATCATGCCTTCCGAGTTGAAGCCCAGGTAGAGCTGGCGGAAGGTGGCGAAGACCTTCTCCAAGGTGTTTACCCGGCCTACCGTCCGTTCCGCGGTGAGCAGATCGAGCTGGTTGAATCCCTCGTTGCGGTCGAAGTGGAAGCCGAAGAAGTTGCTGTTCCAGGAGGAGTGGCAGGCGTAGCACTCGAGGCGATCGTGGGCGCTGGTCATCGCCTGCGCCGCGCGCGGATTGAAATCGGCGTGTTTCGGATCGACGATGTTCTTGACCTGCTTGACGACGTGCTCCTTGCCGTCCACCTTGGAGCGCAGGAGGACCTTGCCCGCTGCGCGCGTCAGGTGCGGGAGCGCGTTCCCGCGCGCCGTCTTGAGGTCGGTCTCGGCGGCGAGGCTCCCGTGGCAGGAGGAGCACTCGATTTCGACCGCGTGCTCCATGGCGCCGTACAGGTTGCCGTCGCCCATCAGGTCTTTCCCGGTGTGACAATCGACGCAGTGCATGCCCTTCTCGTGGTGCACGTCGGGCGGCGTGACCTTGTCGTCGCGGATGTAGAACATGCCGTTCAAGCGCATCGGCGTCGTGCCCGGGACGTCGGGCCCGGCCGGCTGGCCGGGGACGAGCATGGCGAGGCCGCGGAAGTGAAGGCCGATCGAGGCGTCGCCGTAGTGGCAATGGACGCAGGTGGTCGTGGGCACGGTCGAGGAGAGGCGGTGCTTGTAGGGATGGCCGGGCTCGTACTTTTTGACCGACTTGTCGGCGCTGCGGGAAAGACCCTGGTCGGTGTAGAGCACGTGGCAGCCGGCGCAGCCCTCGGCGCGGTAGTCGCCGTCCATCCCGAGGCGCCCGCGCACGGCCAGCCCCTGCGACCAGAAATGGCAGCGCACGCAGTTCTTGCGCGGCACGTCGGGAAAGTGGGTGGCAAGCTGGTCGCGGTTCGCGGTCGCGCCCAGGAAGGGCGGCAGCACGGCGAGCCGCGGCAGCGCGCCCGGCGGCAGCCCGGGGCGATCGTCGCTCACCGGGAAGACCCCGTAGGCCGAGCGCTTGTCTTTCGCCACGCCGTTCTCGTAGAACCCGTCGGACAGATGGCCGGCGGTGGTGGCGTGGATCGAGTGGGCGAAGGTGTCGCACTGGCCCTTGTGGCAGGTCGCGCAGGTCTGCGCGACGACGCGCAGGTTGGTGGGGTTCCGGAAGCGCAGGTAGGGCAGGTCGTAGTTGGCCGGGAGGACGCGCTCGTCGTTCGGGATCGGCTTGACCGGCGCGACGTGCGCCTTCGCCTTCTCCTCGGCGTCCGGATCGCCGCCGTGGCAATCGACGCAGCCGATCTTGGCCCAGGGGTGCATCTCCTCGATGCCCTTGTGGCAGGTGACGCACTTCCCGCTCGCCGTGGCGACGCGCTCGCGCCCGCCGCCGCCGCCCCCCGCGCCCAGTTCGGGGCCGGAGTCCTTGGCCGCCAGGTCGACCGGGCCGCCGCCGACGAGGACGAGGAACACCGCGCCCGCACAGGCCGCGAGCACCCATGCCCGCGCGCCCGGCCTCGCTTCCACGGTCACGCCCAGAGTTCCTTGATCGGCTTCGATTTCGGCGCCGAATCGGGCGTCAACCCGAAGAGCTTGCACATCGTCGCGCAGACGTCGATCGAGGTGAAGTCCTGCTTGAGGACCGCGCCTTTCTTGAACTCGGGGGCGGCGCAGACCATGCCGACCTTGCGCAGGTCGTCGGAGCCGTCGCCGTGGTCGAGGCCGTTGCGCTGGTTGAGGTCCTTGTCGCGTCCGAACTCGGGCAGGACGAAGATCGCCGTGGTGTCGCGCAGTTCGGGATCCGCCTGGACCGCGCGCCAGAGCGTGCCCAGCTCCTCGTCGTTGCGCCGGATCACTTCGACGTAGCTGTTGTAGGAGCCGTGCGCGACGTCGGCCTGGATCAGCGAAATGCCGAGGAGCGAGGGCTTGAAGACGCGCATGATGTTGGCGGCCACGCGCACGGTCTTGGCATCGCCCGCGCCTGGGCCGGTGATGCGGGTCGTGCCGCCGGAGATCTCGTCGAGGATGAAGCGCTCGATGCGCCGCGTGGTCTCGGCGTCGTTGCCGTCGGCCGCGCCCCCCCCGCGCGCCGCGAGCTGCGCGTCGATGCCGTCGCGCAGCTTCGCGAGCGCGGCGTTCTCCTCGTCGCCCGGCATCGTGGGCCGGCCGAACTGGTCCAGGATGTCCTTGAACTCGGCGTTGAAGACGCCGTCGGAGGAGATGATGTTGGCGGCGTAGGCTTCGCCGTAGTTCTTGTGGGTGGAGCAGGCGAAGTTAAGCTGCTGGGCGCCGCCGCCCGCGGAGAGCCAGACCTTGCGGGCGGGAACGTTCTTCTGCTTGCGCAGGTATTCGAAGATGGTCGGGTGTTCGCCCTTCTCATTCTCGCGGATGCCCATGTACTCGGTATTGCCGGTGAAGATGGAGAGGGTGGCGCCGTAGTGGCCGACGTTGGCGGCGACCATTTGCGGGCAGACCACGCCGGCGTCGGCGATCTTCAGCAGGTTGGGCACGTTGCCCGGGTTGCCGATGGTCTCGCGGCTGCGCACGCCGCCCGCGAAGGCGACGAAGATCAGGTGCTCCGTGCGTTTCGCGGGCGGGGCGGCGTCGAGGGCGCGGGGGCGCGGTCCGGCGAAGGGGGTGAGCGCGGCGGCGCCGGCCGCAGCGCCACCGGCACGGAGGAAATCGCGGCGAGACAGCGGCATGGGAGCGGCTCCGGAAATACGGAACGGAGAAGAACGAGTGTCGATTGGCGAATGTCGAATGTCGAATGTCGATTGTCGATTGTCGATTGGCGATTGGCGATTGGCGATTGGCGATTGCCGATTGCCGTCATTCGTCATTCGTCATTCGACAATCGTCAATCGTCAATCGTCATTCAGCCGTCAGTACGACTGATACTCCTTGCTCGTCAGGATCGCCAGCAGCAGCGTCTTCGGCGTCGCGCCCTTGCCCGCGAGGACCTGCGCGAACAGGTCCAACTCCTCGGCGGAGGGCTCGCGACACAGGTATCTCACGTAGTTCGCCTTGAGCCACGGGGCCAGCTCGAGCTTCTCCTTCTCCGGCGCCGCGACCTTCTCCGAATCCACGATGACCTTGGTCAGGACGGAGCGGATGGGTCCGGAATCGGACAACGCGAGCAGCGCGTTGCGCATGCTGCGGAACTCCTGGTAGCTCGGCTTGCGGCTCAGGAGATCCATGTAGAGAGAACGGATGAACATGTGGTCGTTCTTGGTCTTGGGCTTCGCGAGCCCGTCCTGGTACTCGGGCGAGAGCAGCCAGCCCTTCTCGATCTCGGGGAAGGACTCGGGCTCCTTCGCGAAGCGCAGGGCGGCGGCCGCCAGGGCGTCCTTGGCCGGCGCGCGGCCGAGCAGCGACGTGTAGCAGCGCTTCAGGAAGAGCTCGGCGAATTCCCCCTGCTGCAGCACGATGTAGACGAGATCCGACTGGTTGGCGCCCTTCTGCGAGAAGATCTCGTTCGGGTAGCCGTCGTACATTTTTTTCCCGCGCTCCAGGACCTCCTTGCGGTCCTGCACGACGATGCCGAGAAGCTGCTCGAGAATCACGGTCACGTAGGTGTCGTTCCCGGGGTTGCGGGCATTGAAGTACTGGCTGATCACGATCTCGTGAATGGCGTCGCGGACCGTGATCTCGCCGTTCGCAAGCCGCTCGGGAATGGCGGTGAGGTTCTCGGTGGCCGGGCGGAAGTTGTCGAGCAGCAGGAAGAAGAAGAGCTGGTCCTCGTACCAGGTCTCGTAATGGTCGGCGGAGCGCACGAGCTGGCCGAGCAATTCGTCCGCGGTCATGCCGGCGGCGGCGGCGTACTCGGCGTCGCTCGGGGCGCGGCCCAGGAGATCCATGTAGTAGCGGCGGGTAGCGCGGCGGGTGTCCGCGGTCTGGAGCGGATTGCCGCGGGCGTCGAGCAGCCCCTGTTCGGCGGCCTCGTCGCGGGTGAGCCAGCGGCCGCCCACGCCGCGCTGGGCGAGATCCGCGTGGGTGGCCGCTGGCTCACCCGCGACGAGGCCGCCAAACAGGGGCTGCTCGACGCCCGCGGCAATCCGCTCCAGACCGCGGACCCCCGCCGCGCTACCCGCCGCTCCTACATGGA
>JACRIP010000232.1 GCA_016220045.1 Planctomycetota bacterium | reverse complement strand
TCGTGAGGCGCCCGGGGTTCGCGCCCCAGCGTCCCGTAGGGGCGCTTCGTGAAGCGCCCGGGGTTCGCACCTCATCGTCCTGTAGCGGCGGCCACTGGGTGGCCGCCCTTGGCTTGCGCGGTCCCCGTCTCGCGTCGCGCCGCCCCGTGCGGCGCCGGCATGCGGCGAGCCGCGCCCGATCGGTCCGGAGTAGCGCCTCCTCCGGCGCGTGGTGCCGGTCCGATCCGGTAATTCCCTTACGGAGGTCCTGTTCTCATGCGCGTCCGTTGGAAAGACTTCGAGCTGCCCACCCGCCTGGTGTGCGACGAGAAGACCCTCACCAGCACCTTCGGCACCTTCATCGCCGAGCCCTTCGAGCGCGGCTTCGGCATGACCCTGGGCAATTCCCTGCGTCGCGTCCTGCTCTCGTCGATCGAGGGCTCGGCGGTGACCTGGGTGAAGTTCAAGGGCGTGGCCCACGAGTTCACCACCATCCCGGGCGTCTACGAGGACGTCACCGACATCGTGCTCGCCCTCAAGAAGCTGGTCGTGCGCGTCAACGTCGACGAGCCGCGCCGGCTGAAGATCGACGTCAGCGAGAAGGGCGAAGTCAAGGCCGCCCACATCATCCCCGACGGGGCGGTCGAGATCATCAACCCCGACCTGCACATCGCGACGCTGAGCCAGGACACCGAGTTCTGCATCGAGATGGAGGTCAAGAAGGGCCGCGGCTACGTCACCGCCGACGAGAACGAGCGCGAGGACCAGGAGCTTGGGGTGATTCCCGTCGACTCCATCTTCTCGCCCGTCCGGCGCGTGCGCTACCGGGTCGAGAACACCCGCGTGGGCAAGCTGACGAACTACGACAAGCTGGTCATGGACATCTGGACCAACGGCACGATCTCGCCCGAGATGGCCATGGTCGAGTCCTCCAAGATCCTGCGCAAGCACCTCAACCCCTTCGTCCAGTACTTCGAGCTCGGCAAGGAGCTGCAGCTCAACGAGAAGAAGGAAGAGGAAGCCCGCAAGCGCGAGAAGTACCTCGAAGAGCTCAAGACCAAGCTCTCCATGCCGGTTTCGGAGCTGGACCTCTCGGTCCGCGCCTCGAACTGCCTGGTGCTGGAGAACATCAAGACCATCGGCGAATTCGTCCAGAAGTCCGAGGCGGACCTCTTGAAGGTCCGGAACTTCGGCAAGACCTCGCTCAAGGAAGTGAAGAAGAAGCTGTCGGACATCGGGCTGTCGCTGGGGATGGATCTGGAGACCATCTTCGGCAAGAAGCCTGCGGCTCCTGCGGGCGCCGCGCCCGCCGCCGCCCCGGCCGCGCCTACGGCGTAGTCCGGACGCGTCCGCAGCCACCGCAACCAATCAGGGATATTACCTATGCGCCATCGGAACGCGGGCCGCAAGCTCGGCCGGACCTCGAAGCACCGTCAGGCGACGGTGCGCGGGATCGTGACCGGGCTCTTGCTGCACGAACGGATCATCACGACGGTCGAGCGCGCGAAGGAGTGCCGCCGCCTGGCGGAACACCTGATCACGCTCGCGAAAGAGCCCACGGTGCACCACATCCGGCAGGCGACCTCGGCGCTCCTGGACAAGGGCGTGGTGCGCAAGCTGTTCAAGGAGCTGGGGCCGCGCTACAAGGCGCGGCCGGGCGGCTACACCCGCATCCTCAAGCTCGGCGGCTGCCGCTGGACCGACGGGACCAGCGCGGCGCGCGCCGGGCAGTACGCCGCCAACCGGCTCGGCGACAACGGCAGCCGCGCCATTTTCGAACTGGTCGATCGCGTCGAGAAGAAGGAAGACGCGGGCGACGGGGCGAAGAAGGCGGCCAAGGCGAAGAAGGCCGCCGCGGGCGTCAAGGCGAAGGCCGCGCCGGCGAAGAGCTGAACCGGGTTCCGCCGCAGGAGGCGGTTGCAGCATCGGCCGGCCGGGACGCGCCGGGGCGGACACCGGGTCCGCCCCTACGCCAAGCCACGGCATCCGGCCGGGGCGGACCCCCGGGTCCGGCCCGGGGTGGCCGCTCGCAACATCTTCCGAGGGCGATACCGCCCAGTGCCCGAGAGGCCGGCCTGCGCGCGGGCGCGGGTGCCGAGTCATCCCACGCATTTTCCATTGGGGGTGTCTGATGTCGCTGAGATTCGCGGGTACCGCGGGACTCCGGTCCCTCGCTCTCCTCGGGTTGTGCGCGCTCGTCCTGGCCGGCGCGCCGGGCTGCAAGCGGCGTGGCGGCGGCAGCGCACCGCCGCCGCCCGAGCTGGCCCCGCTGCTCGAATTCAAATTCGAAGCCGACGCCTCGGTCTACGCCAACCCGGAGGAGTGCCAGTTCCCGTCCAAGGCGCCGCTGGGCTACCGCTGGTACACCCACGGTCCGGGGAGCGAGCAGGGCCAGGGCACTCCGGTGCTGCTGCCCGACGCGAGCTTCCTCGGTCCGGAGGACATCTGGTACGCCACGCTGGGCTCCGACCGGCAGACCGGCGACGAGGTCCTGCTCGTCCTGACGCCGGGCGCGGCCGATCGGCTCGACGACGTGCTGGCCGCCAACGAGGGCAAGCACTTCTTCGTGCTGATGCACGGCAGCATCCTCTACATCGATCTCCTGAAGAGCCGGACCCCGCGCGATTTCGCGCGCATCCACGGACCGCTGGCCGAGACCACGGCGTTGTCGCTGGTCTCGGGCCTCGATCATCGCGGCGCGGAGATGACCTGGTCGGCGACGGCGCCCGCGACGCATGCCAGCGCGGCGCCGATGAGCACGGCGGAGGCCGCTCCGGCCGCGGCCGCCCCGAAGCCGCACCGCGCCGCAATGTCGGGCGCGGCACCCGCGCGGGATCGCAGCCGCTAGGCGGCACAGGAACCAGCCGAGGACAGTTCGCACCTCCTTCACGCGCAGACGACACCGGCGGCCGGGGCCTGTAACGGGTTCCCGGCCGCCGGCCTATCCGGCGGAGTCGATTGGCAGGAGCGTCGGATGTCCGAACGGACCGCCGCCGACCGCGTCAACTTCGACGACTACGGGCGCAACTACGCGGAAACCCTCAACCGCAGCCTGGCGCCGACCGGCGAGACCGTCGAGTATTTCGCGCGCGGTCGCGTCGCCTGGCTCGCCGCCCGCCTGGCAGGCTTCGGACCTGCCGCGCGTCCGCGGCGCGTCATCGATTTCGGCTGCGGCACCGGCAATGCCGTTCCCTGGCTGCGCTCGCTGCTCGGCGCCGACGAAATC
>JACRIP010000231.1 GCA_016220045.1 Planctomycetota bacterium | reverse complement strand
CGGAAGGCGCCGCCCACGCAAAGGGCATCTGCGGCTGCGGAATCGACGACAGGTGGTCGAAGGCCGACGCGGGCACGCCGGCAAACTTCGGCCCGATCCCGCCCCACTCCGAGCCTTCGACATGCGGCGGCGCCGCCGGCACGGGCGCCGTCGTGCCCGCCGCCGGCTGCCGCGCGGCCCCGCCCGCCCCGGCGTCCGCCGGGTCCTCCGCCACCGCCAGGAACATCCCGCAGCGCGGGCAGGCGAACTGCTTGCCCGGCTCGAAATCGCCGACGTTGTACTGCAACTGGCAACTGCTGCAGATCATCAACCGCTTCTTCTGCAGCTCCAGGATGCGCCCGACCTGGCCGGGCGACAGATACCCGCGCTCGCACATGAGCTGGCCGAGCCGTACGACGCGCCCCTCACGCTCCCAGAGCGCCTGCAGCTTGACGCACGCGTCCACTTCCTCCGCCGTCGACACCCCCTCGCGCAGCGCGAGCCGCCCGAACAGCACGTCCTCCATCCGCTGCTGGGTGAGCAGGTCCATCGAGGCCAGGTTCTGCTCCTGCAGCTTGATCAGGAGCTCGAGCTGCAGCCGCGAAATGTACCCGAGGGTGAGCATGGTCTCGCCGAGCGGCTTCCGCTCCTTGTCCTGCGCGCGGATGCACTCATCCACCTCCTCCTGGGTGACGTACCCCTCCCGGACCGACAGCGAGCCGAAGAGGATGTCCTGGGGCGCAGGCATCGGAAAGGCTCCACGCTAAGGCGATCGCCCGGTCATTCCCATTCGATGGTGCCGGGAGGTTTCGAGCTCAGGTCGTAGACCACGCGGTTGACGCCCTTGACCTCGCCCACGATGCGGGTGGAGATGCCCGCGAGGAGGTCGTAGGGCAGGCGCGCCCAGTCGGCCGTCATGCCGTCGGTCGATTCGACCGCGCGCACCGCCACCACGCTCTCATAGGTGCGGCCGTCGCCCATCACGCCCACCGACTGCACCGGCAGGAGCACGGCGAAGTACTGCCACAGGCTGCCGCTCACGCCCGCCTTCTCGACCTCGGCCGTCACGACTTCGTCGGCCTCGCGCAGGATGGCCAGGCGTTCCGGGGTCACCGGGCCGACCACGCGCACGGCGAGTCCGGGCCCGGGGAAGGGCTGGCGCAGCAGGATCTCGTCGGGCAGGCCGAGCTCGCGTCCGATCTCGCGCACTTCGTCCTTGAAGAGGAAGCGCAGCGGCTCGATCAGCTTGAAGGGCAGGTTCTCGGGGAGTCCCCCGACGTTGTGATGGGTCTTGATCCGCGCGCTCGGGCCGCCCACGGCGGACTGGCTCTCGATCACGTCCGGGTAGAGCGTGCCCTGCGCCAGGAACGCGATATCGGGAATTTCCCGTACCTCTTCCTTGAACACCTCGACGAACTCGTGCCCGATGCGCATGCGCTTCTCTTCGGGGTCGGTGACGCCGCGGAGGCGTTCGAGGAAGCGCGCCGCCGCATCCACTCCGCGCAGGTTGAGGCCGCCGCGTTCGCGGAAGGTGCGCAGCACCTGGCGCGCCTCGTCCTTGCGCAGGAGGCCGTTGTCCACGAAGACGCAGGTCAGGCGGTCGCCGATGGCGCGGTGGACCAGGGTGGCGACGACGGCCGAATCGACCCCGCCGGAGAGGGCGCAGACCACGCGGCGGTCCGCCACCGTGGCGCGGATCTCGGCCACGGCGCTCTCCACGTAGGAATCCATGCGCCAGTCGCCGCGGCAGCCGGCGATGCGGAAGAGGAAGTTGTGCAGCACCTGGCGGCCGCGCGGGGTGTGCGCGACTTCGGGATGGAACTGCACGCCGTAGAAGGGCAGCGTGCGATGGCGCACCGCGGCGAGCGGGCAGTTCTCGGTGCGCGCGAGGGGGAGGAAGTCGTCGGAGAGGCGGGCGACCTGGTCGCCGTGCGACATCCAGACGGTGATGTCGGCGGGCAGGGCGAAGAGCAGGTCGGCGTCGTCCAGGATGTGGCAGCGGGTGCCGCCGTATTCGCGCGCGCGGGCGGCCGCGACCTCGCCGCCGAGGAGGAGCGCGGCGAGCTGCATGCCGTAGCAGATCCCGAGCACGGGCACGCCGGCGCGCAGCAGTTCGGGCGCGATCCGCGGCGAGCCGGCCTCGTAGACGCTCGCGGGCCCGCCCGAGAGGATGATCGCGCGCGGGCCGCGCGCCAGGAGCGCCGCGGGGTCGACGTTGTAGGGAACGAGCTCGCAGTAGACCTTCTGTTCCCGCACCCGTCGGGCGATCAACTGGGAGTATTGCGAACCGAAGTCGAGGATGGCGACCCATTCGCGGGCGGGAGCCGGGGAGGGGGCGGGGGAGGGGGCGGTGCTCGGCATGCGGCGAGGTTTCCTGACGAAGTGCGTTGCGGGTAGGGCGAACCACCGGGTCGCCCCCGGCACGACAGCGCTGAGCGCGATCGGGCAAGCAGGGTCGGCCGGCCGTCGTGCTACGAGCCGCCGGCTTTGGGCGGCCCGAAAACCGGCGTCTCCCCCTCGAACCCCGGGACCACGGTCGAGCCCTCTTCGGGGACGGACACGACGAAGAGCCGGATCACCAGCACCACGAGCACGGCGGCGGCCCACATGGCGGCGTAGACGAGGACCTGGGTGCGCCGCTCGGCGATCACGTCAAGGACGGCGCGTTCGGAGCGATTGGAGAGCACGAATTCCGCCAGCAGGCCGGAGCGGCGCAGGGCGAACTTCACGCCCTCGGGGCGCGCCATGGTCTCGGGCAAATCCCCGATTTTCGTGACCTGTCCGAGGGCGTACATCATGTCGCCGGTGGCGAGGGTGAGTTCGCCGCAGCGGATGCGCTCGCGCGCCTCGCGCTCGTCGGCCGAGGAGAGGCCCATGCGATTGAGGATCTCGGCCTTGGCCTCGGCCGGCAGGCGCTCGAATCCATCGGAAGAGAGGAGCTTCTCCTCGTCGATCTCGAGCGCCGCGCCTTCGGGGCAGATGAGGATGCGGCCGGTGCCGTCGTCGAGCAGGAAGGGGACGCCTTCGCGGCCGGAGTGGACGGTGCGCCACTTCCCGCCGGCGAGCTGGGCGTCCACGCGGAACTGGTAGTAGACGCACGGGCGCCCGCTGAGCGGGGCCTTGATCGGCGCCACGGGGAGGATGCGGCCCTTGACCTCGCGCAACCCTTCCTGGATGGCGCCGACGGTGGACGTGGGGACCGCCTGGATCAAGCGGTAGCGGCGGTGGAGCTCCAGCGCTTCCCAGAGGTTGGCGATCCCGCACGCCGCCAACACGGCGAGGAGGACATAGCAAAGCCCGACGAGCATGCAAACCGGCTCCGCGAGGAGGGGAGAATCAGGATTCGGGCATTCTAGGGCCGCATGCCGCGTCTGTCAACCAATGGGGAAGCGCGGGTGCGGGGACGTCCCTGCGTATCGGCCGCACGCCGGGAAAGCGTGGCCCCGGTCGTCTCTCGTACTCGTACTCGTACTCGAATGCCCTGGGCGTTCGAGTACGAGTACGAGTACGAGGACGAGAGACGACGGAGGCCGGGGCGCCCTGTGCCGCCGAAGTGCGCCGGCTGCGGGGCCGCTGCCCCGTGTCTCCGTGGTGTCGTTCTGGTCCCACGGAAGCGGACCCTCAGCCCACCCCTCCGGGCTCACGTTCGCGCCTCCGGGGCGCCGCGACCTTCCGCGGCCGGCGGGTCCGCGCGCGGGCCCGGGGCTTCGAGCGGGAGCGTGGGCGGCTCGACGCCCGGGCGCATCACAGGCAGGCTCAGCCGTAACGTCGTGCCGACGCCCTTCGTGCTCTCGATCTCGACCTTGCCGCCGTGGTTCTGGACGATGTTGGCGACCACGGCGAGTCCGAGCCCGGTGCCGACGCCCGCGGGCTTCGTCGTGAAAAAAAGATCGAAGGCGCGCTCGACCTCGGATTCGTCCATGCCGCAGCCGTCGTCGCGAAACGCGATGACCAGCTCGCCGGGCCGCGACTCCGTGAAGATGCGGATCGCGCCGGGGCGCTCGCCGATCGCGTCGGCGGCGTTGATCAGGAGGTTGACGAAGACCTGCTGCAGCTCCTGGGGTTCGGCAAAGATGAGCGGCAGGTCGGCGGGGACGTCGTTCGCGAGCTGGATGCCGTGGTGTTCGACGCGGTGCTGGACCAGGGCGACGGCGCGGTCGACGATGGGGCGGATCTCGATGGGCCGGGCCTGGGGCTGGCGCGGCGTGAATTGCAGGACCTGCTTGACCGTTTCCGCGATGCGGTTGAGGCCCTCGACGATGAGCTCGAGGTAGACGACGCGGCGCTCGGCGTCCAGGTCGGGGCGGGCGAGGGTGCGGGCGGCGTTGATCATGCCGCCGAGCGGGTTGTTGATTTCGTGGGCGATGCCGGCGGCGAGGGTGCCGGTGGCGGAGAGCCGCTGGGCGACGACGAGGCGGCGCTGGGTTTCGCGGATCTTCTCGCTCGCCTCCTCGATGCGCGCCTGCAGGGTGCCGTGATAGTCGCGGATGTTGCGCAGCATGGCATTGAAGCCGTCGACCAGCCGCGAGAGCTCGTCGGCGCGGCCCAGTTCGGGGATCTCATGCGTGTAGTCGCCGGCGGCGATGCGCCCGCTGGCTTCGGACAGCGCCTCGAGCGGGCGCACGACGAGCGAGTTGAGCAGAACGTAGAGGATAAGCAGGAGCAGGAGCGTGCCGAGTCCGAGAATGCCGAGGTCGGACTTGATGGAATCGACCAGGGAGGACTCGGAGACGGTGAGGTGGCGGATGTCGTTGCGCAGGACCACGTACTCGTCGCTGTCGGGCAGGTAGAGCGGGACGTAGACGCGCGAGCCGGCGACCAGGACCTCCCGGCTGTCGAAGACGCGGTGGAACTCGGGGTCGGCGCGGGCGGCGTCGAGATCGTCGAGCTCGGTGCTCCAGGCCAGCGGCGTGCGCGGGAAATCCACGATGATCCAGGAGCGGAAGAGATCGCTGCGCGACAGGCGGCGGCTGACTTCGACCCACATCTCGGCCCCGCCGGAGCCGGTGCCGAGGACCTTCTGGTCGGAGATCCACTCCTGGACGACGTGGAAGACCAGGTTGCCGATGCGGCGGCGTTCGGCGTCGGCGCGGGTGAGGGAGTCGACGGCGAGGCGCAGGGAGAGGAGGCCGACGACCAGGATCATGGTCAGGCCGGCGCCGAGGAAGATCTTGTAGCGCAGGGACACGGTCGGCCTCTTGCGACGACGCGGGTCGGGCGGAAAACGGGCAGGGCGGAAACGGCAGCGGCCCCCCCCGTGGCGAGGGGAGCCGCTTCCGGAATTCCTGTCGAATCAGGCGTTTGCCCGATTCGCCGCGGGCTACGACATGCTCTTGATCAGGTCGATGAGCGGCAGGAAGAGGGCGATGACGATCGTGCCGATCGTGCCACCCATCCCGATGATGAGGGCCGGTTCGAGGATGCTCATGAGGGCGCCGACCGCCACGTCGACTTCGTCGTCGAAGTTGTCGGCGATCTTGATGAGCATCTTGTCGAGTTCGCCGGTTTCCTCGCCGACGTCGATCATGTTGATGACCATGTCGTCGAACACCTTGGTCTGGGCGAGCGGCTCGGCGATCGATTCGCCTTCGCGGATGGAGTCGTGCACCATCTGGACGGCGCCGGCGATCACGTCGTTGCCGACGGCGTTCTTGACGATGGAGAGGGCTTCCAGGATCGGCACGCCGGAGGTGATGAGGGTGCCGAGGGTGCGGCAGAAGCGGCTGATCGTGGACTTCTTGATGATGAACCCGAAGAAGGGCATGTGGAGCTTGAACTTGTCGAGGAAGAGTCGTCCCGCCTTGTTTTTCGCGATCAGGACGGTGGCCACGTAGATGACGGCCGGGATCATGGGGATCATGTACCAGAAGCGGGCGACGATGCGGCTGATGCGGAGCAGGATGTCGGTCAGCATGGGCAGGGTCTTGCCCAGGTCGGTGAAGACCTTTTCGAACGAGGGGATGACGAAGACCATGATCGCGGACACGATCAAGACGGCGACG
The DNA here is from genome assembly GCA_016220045.1 of Planctomycetota bacterium. Taxonomy (GTDB): domain Bacteria; phylum Planctomycetota; class MHYJ01; order WSZJ01; family JACPWG01; genus JACRIP01. Next base: position 5,166 of record JACRIP010000231.1, on the reverse strand, counting down.
CCGACGACGGCGGACGGGTAGATCGACGCGCCGATGACCTTGGCCTTGAGTTTCTGGGCCTTTTCCATGAAGGTGGCGAGACGCTGAAGGATCGTGTCGAGCACGCCGCCGGCCTCGCCCGCCTTCACCATGTTGACGTACAGCTTGTCGAAGGCCTTGGGGTGCTTGGAGAGGGCCTCGGAGAGGGAGGAGCCGCTTTCGACGTCTTCGGCGACCTGGCCGATGATGTTCTTGAGCAGGCAGGGCTTCATCTGGCCTTCGAGAATCTTGAGCGAGCGGACGATCGGCAGGCCGGCGTCCTGCAGGATCGAGAGCTGCTGCGTGAAGGTGGTGAGCTGCTTGAAGGAGACGCCGCCGAGGAACAAGGCGCCGCCCTTTTTCTTGGCGACCGGGCCGCGCGCGCCCGCGCCGCCGGCGCCCTTCTCCTTCACGTTGGTGGGGAAGTAGCCCATCGTGTGGACTTTGTTGATCGCGTCCTGCGTCGAGGCGGCCTCGATCTCCGCCTTGATCTTCTTGCCCTTGCTGTCGACCGCTTCATAGGTGAAAACCGGCATACCGAAGCTCCTCCACGATCCTGCTCTTCCACGCCGTCCGCCGCGGGTGCGGCGGTGGGAAGGTCCTTGTCCGAGCGAGCGAAGGGAACCGCGCTGCGGCGCGTCCAGGCGTTCCCGGGTCAGCTTACGGAGATGGTCTCGCGCACGATCTCTTCGATCGAGGTCGCGCCGTCGAAAATGCCGAGCATGCCGGACTCGCGCAGGGTGCGCATGCCCTGCTCGCGCGCGAGCATGCGCATCTTGTCGGTCGAGGCGCGTTCCATCACCAGTTCCTTGACCTTGGTGGTGGCCAGCATGATCTCGAAAATCGCCATGCGGCCCTTGTACCCCGTGTTGTTGCAGGCGGGGCAGCCGCGGCCGAAGCAGAAATTCTTGCCCGCGACGTCGTCCATGGTGAGCCCGAGCTCCATGATGACCTCTTCCTCGGGCTCGTACTGTTCCTTGCACTTGAGGCAGATCTTGCGCACGAGACGCTGGGCGACGATCGCCTCGAGGGTCGCCGCGATCAGGAAGGTCTCGATGCCGATGTCGAGCAGGCGGGTGACGGTCGAGGGGGCGTCGTTCGTGTGCAGGGTGGTGAAGACCATGTGCCCGGTGAGCGAGGCCTCGATCGCGATTTCCGCGGTCTCGAGGTCGCGGATCTCGCCGACCAGGAGGATGTCGGGGTCCTGGCGCAGGATCGCGCGCAGGCAGGCCTGGTAGGTGAGACCGACCTCTTCGTTGATCTGGCATTGGATGATGCCGTCGAGGTCGTACTCGACCGGGTCTTCGGTGGTGATGATCTTCCACTGGATGTCGTTGACGTAGTTGAGGGCGGAGTAAAGGGTAGTGGTTTTACCGGAGCCCGTCGGTCCGGTGACGATGATGATGCCGTTCGGGAGGTCGACGAGGCGCTTGACCAGGCCGAGTTCCTCTTCGCGCAGCCCGATGTTGTCGAGGTTGAGGGAGACGACGCTGCGGTCGAGAATACGCATGACGACGCTTTCGCCGAACATGGTGGGCAGCGTCGAGACGCGGAGGTCGACGGGTTTGCCGCCGATGGCGAGCATGATGCGTCCGTCCTGGGGCATGCGGACTTCGGAAATGTCGAGGTTGGACATGACCTTGATGCGGGAGATGAGCGCGATGGCGAGGTGGAGGGGCGGGGGCATCATCTCGTAGAGCACGCCGTCCACGCGATAGCGGACCTTGAACTCGGTCTCGAAGGGCTCGAAGTGGACGTCGGAGGCCTGGTCCTTGATCGCCTGGAGGAGGATGAGGTTGAGGAGCTTGATGACGGGGGCGGCGCTGGCCATCTGTTCGAGACTGGAGATGTCGATGACCTTCTTGCCGTCCTTGTCGGTCATCATCTCGCTCGCGCCGACGGTGGCCTCGGCGGCGTTGGTCATCTCCTTGAGGATGTCGTCCACGGTCTCGGTCTGGCCGGCGTAGTAGCGTTCGAGCGCCTTGTTGACCGCGTCCTCGTTGGAGACCGCGCCCTGGACTTCGCAGTTCAGCATGAAGCGCAGGTCGTCGAGCACGCTGACGTTGAGCGGGTCGGCCATGGCGACGGTGAGGCAGTTGTTCTCGAACTTGATGGGGATGATCTTGTAGACCTTCGCCATGGTCGGGGAGACCTTGGCGGCAACCTCGCGCGGCACTTCGATTTCGTCGAGGTTGACGACCTCCATGCCGACCTGGGCGCCGAGGGCGAGGAGCATTTCCTCTTCGGTAACATACCCGAGGTCGACGAGGATGCGACCGAGCGCGCCGCCCTTCTCGCGCTGGATCGCCAGCGCTTCCTGGATCTGGCCCTCGGTGACGAGTTCCATTTCCTTGAGGAGCTGGCCCAGGGGCTTTTGCGGCGTGTACATGCAGCCTCTCCGGACGGGACGGGGACGCGCGCGGAGCCGTGGCGGTCGGGGCGCGGTATGCTCTGAATTGTAGCGCGGCGCGAGCGCGCGAGTCAAGTCTTTCGGTGGCATGTCGGTAGTGCGGGCGCGCTTGTCCCCGCGCTCGTCGCCACGGTGACGCCGCGGACCGGACCGCCGCCCGCGCACCTGGGCGGCACGACGTCGCCCCGCTCCCTCGCGTGCTCGCACGCGCACGCGCATTCGTACTCGTACTCGAATACCCAGGGCATTCGAGTACGAGTACGAGTACGAGTACGAGACACGACGGAGGCCGCGGCTTCGCTACCGGCGGCCGGTCCGGTACGGTCGAGATGCCGGAGCGGACAGGCACTCACGTCGTTCGGCGTGCCCCGGCCAGTCGGTAGCGGCCGCGCGACCGAAAATCTCTTGACTCCGTTTCGCGGCCCGCTAGAATACACGCCTTCGCACCCGAACCCGCGGGCGTAGCTCAGTTGGTAGAGCACGACGTTGCCAACGTCGTTGTCGCCGGTTCAAGCCCGGTCGCCCGCTCCACTTCAAACGTGAAAAGGACCCGCAGCCGAAACTGCGGGTCCTTTTTTTTTAATCGCGGCGCGTGGGGGGAGGGGGGCTACTTGTCGCCCTCCTTGGCGCCTTCGCCGGCGTCGCCCTCATGGTCGCCGCCGTTCTTGTCATCGCCGCCCTTGTCGCCGCGCCGGCCGCCGCCGGGGCCGCCGCCGCCCGGGCCGCGACCACGGCCTTCACGCCCCTTGCGCAGCATCTCGCCGATCGCCTTGCGCAGGGCGATGAATCCGTCCTTGTCGAGCAGGCCGTCCTTGGCGCACTTGGTCCACCCCTCTTCGTGCATCTTGTTCATGCGCTCGTTGTACGCGGCCATCTCCTCCTTGAGGCCGGCCTTCTCGGCGTCGTCGAGCTTGCCGTCGCCGTTCTTGTCGAAGCGCTTGCGCAGGAACTCCGGGGCCTTGTCGGGGTCCGAGTGCTCCTTGTTGACCTCGTCGCGCCAGGTCTTCCACTCCTCGACCGAGATCTTCCCGTCACCGTCCTTGTCGAACTTCTTCAGCGCCTCGGCCCACGCCTCCTCGGGGCTCTTGTCGCCCGGGCGGCCGCGTTCGCCCCCCTTGTGGTCGCCGTCCTTGGCCTCTCCACCCTTGTCGTCGCCCTGCGACGGCGGCGGGTTGTCGCCCTCGGGCTTCGGGTCATCGGCATAGGCGGTACGGCCGAGCGACACCAGCAGGGCCGCGGCGGCGGCGAACGAGATCAGGCGTTTCCAGGACATGGGAACCTCCAGGCTGGACCGGAAAGGCGGCCGGCCGCGGGCCGCATCGGCCCGGCCGGACTCAGGAAGCGGGGAATTCTAGGGCGTCGCCCGCCCGGGCACAAGCGAAAACGGGCGGCCACGGCGCGTGGGAGTGCGCGGCGACGCGACCGCACGCGGACGCAGACCGTCCCCCCAACGGAATTGCTTGACACAAAATTCCGGCCATCGCTATCATTCGGCCTCTTCTGCGGGCACCTCCCCGCCGCCCCTCCCGCCGCCGGGGCGCGGCGGAACCGTGCCCGCGGCCCCGAACCGTTTCCGCCGCAGCGCCAGGACAGGAGGCAGGGTGAGCATCAAGTCCGATCAGTGGATCTGCCGGATGGCCCGCGAACACGGGATGATCCGCCCCTTCGAGGACCGCCAGCTCCGCAAGGGCGTCATTTCCTACGGCGTCTCCTCCTACGGGTACGACATCCGCATCGCCGACGAGTTCAAGGTCTTCACCAACCTCCATACCAGTATCGTCGATCCCAAGAGCTTCGATCCCAAGTCCTTCGTCGATTTCAAGACCGACGTCTGCATCATTCCGCCCAACTCCTTCGCGCTCGCCCGGACGGTGGAGTTCTTCAAGATCCCGCGCAACGTGCTCACCATCTGCGTCGGGAAGTCCACCTACGCCCGCTGCGGGATCATCGTCAATGTGACGCCCTTCGAGCCGGAGTGGGAAGGCTATGCGACCCTCGAGGTGTCGAACACGACGCCGCTGCCGGCCAAGATCTACGCCAACGAGGGGATCGCGCAGGTCCTGTTTTTCGAGGCCGCCCCCGACGATGTCTGTGCGGTGAGCTACGCCGACAAGCGGGGCAAGTACCAGGGCCAGGTCGAAGTGACCCTGCCGCGGATGTAGGGCGTCGCACGGTCGAAGACCGCGCGCTCCCCCCCTGGGGCCGACGCGCGTCTGTGGGGAGATGGATATGCTGCCGAGCCTGAAGAAAATCGCCGCCGAAGTCGGGATGGATGTGGAGCAGGTGCGCGCCATCCTGAACGAGAACACGCGCATCCGCGTGGCCAAGCCGATCGCCGATCGGGTCTTCAACACCGCGCGCCGCCTGGGCTACGATCTGAAAAAACTCAAGATCGGCAAGCGCATGGCCCAGCGCAAGGAAGTCCTCGAGGAGATCATCAAGAGCGTCGAAGGTCATCCGCAGTGGGGGCGCCCGGAGATCTTGAAATACATGCGCTCAAGCTGCGAGATGGTGGAGCGCGTGCACAAGAAGGCGTTCACGGAGGAATTCGGCACCGACCGGTAGGGGCGAGGGGTCAGGGGCGAGGGGTCAGGGGGCAGGGGGCAGGGGGCGAGGGGTCGGGGACCGGAGGGGCGGGGCGGGGGCGAGGGACCAGGGGTCAGGGGCGAGTAGGGCGATTCCGTGAACCCGTTGCCAGCGCCGCGAGCGGCCACCGGATGCGCTCGTAGATCCGCCTG
>JACRIP010000233.1 GCA_016220045.1 Planctomycetota bacterium | reverse complement strand
GGTCAATCCGGCATCGCCGCCGATCCCCGCCGCCGACAGCTTCCTCAGCTCGCCGCGGGGCAAATCGATGCGACCGGCGAGCGCGGGACTTGCGCCCAGGCGGAGCCCTGAGACACCCGGGTTCCATAACTGCTGCTCCGGGCTCCGCGTCCACCACGGCCGAAACTCCGGCAGCCGGGCCATGTCCACCAGGCAGAGCAGAAGCGGCGTCTCGCCCACCGTGACCGGTACCAGCGCCAGCGACCGCCACGCCCCGGCCGCGTCGAGGACCGGCGAGAGGCGCGCCAGCGTCTCCGCTCCGATGCCACCGCCGCCCCCGGCGCCCGTGCCGAACGAGATCCCCCCGGCCCCCACCTCCTGCGCCGCCGCCCGCGGGACCACGTAGGCGTTCGCGCCGTACGCCGCCAACTCGCGCGCAAAGTGTTGGCGCACCCGGAAGGACAGGTTGAGCGCGAGCGCGACGATTGCCGTCCCGGCCGCAAGTGCGAGCGCCGCGGTCAGGAACCGGGCCGGCCGCACCAGCACCGAGCGCACCAGCATGCGCACGTACAGCGAATCCCTCACGGTCGCTTCCTCTCCGGCATCCTACCAGTCCTTCAGCACGGCCATCGGCGCCAGCGCCAGCGTGCGCAGGATCGGCGCCAGCATCCCCGCGAACACGATGATCACCGAGAGCACCAGCATCAGCGGGAAGACTGCCGGCGCCAGCTCGCCGGGAATCCCGAACACGCGTACGGAAATCCCCTGAGCCAGCAGCACGCCCGCGCCGTACCCCAGCGCGCCGCCGACCAGCCCGAGGACCACGCTCTCCGCCAGGAACTGCAGGAGCACGTGCTGCGTCGTCCCGCCCAGCGTGCGCATCAGCGCGATTTCGCGCCGCCGCCCCAGGATGACCGAGTTCATCGTCGTCGCCACGCCCAGCGCCGCCGCCACCAGCGCGAGGATCGTCACCAGCGCGAGCAGCAGGTGCACCTTGTTGAGGAAGCTGCCCTCGCTGCGCGTGATCCGCGCGATCGGCTCGACCCGCGCCCCCGGCATCATCTCCTGGAGCTGGCGCGCAATCGTGGACGGATAGGGCGAGCAACTCCACTTCTCGAGCTCGGCCGAGGTCATCGCGCCGGTGTCCTTCGGCGCGTGCTCCTCCGGCGCCGTCAGGGCACTGACCAGCGCCTTCGCCATCCCCCCCGCCTGCCCGGTCAGACGCTGCACCAGGCCAAGCTGCGCAAACGCCTGCCCATCCTCGAACCCGCCCGCGTGCACGACGCCACGCACGACCAGGGTCACGGTGCCCGCGCCTGGCGCCCCCCCGCCCGTTCCCGTTCCCGTTCCCGCTCCAGCGCCGCCGCCGCCACCGGCAGAACTCCCGCCCCCGTAGGCCAGGCGCACCGCCAGCCGGTCCCCGGCGCGCACCGCGAGCTCCCGCGCCAGGTCGGCGCCGACCAGGAGCGCGTCGGCTTCGTCCGCGCCCGGCCACTCCCCCTCGACGCGCCACCACGGGCAGACTACGCGCACCGAGGTCGGCACGCCGCGGCCCTCCGGCCCCGCCGCGCCCCGCGCCGCCGCGCCGCCGAACCTCGTGCCGACCAGGGTGAACACCCGGTCCTTGCCCTCGGCCCGCGCCTCGGCGTAGAGGAAGGGCGCGGCGCCCAGCAGGTTGTTGCGCCAGAAGATCTTCCCCAGCCCGTCGAGCGCCGACTCGTCGAGGGTGCGGGCGTCACCCAGGGTGGCTACCCTAGACCCGCCCACCACCAGGGGCGCCGTCGCTCCCGCGGGCAGCACCAGCAGGTTCGCGCCGTAGGACCGCATTTCGCGCGCCAGCCGGTCGTTGATCTGGAAAGTGACGTTGAGCAGCGCGGTCTCGATGCCGATGCCCGTCACCACCGACAACACGGCGAGCACCTTCTTCCCCCGTTGCCGCTTCAGGTTTTCCCAGACCAGCGTCATCAGCATGCGTCGCGCTCGCGCTCTCGCTCTCTTCCTCGACCGGCCAGAACCCCTACTTCACCTGATCCTCGACCACCTTCCAGGCCTTCTCCAGGTCGCTCGTGTGCACCCACAGGGCCCCGTCCCGCGCTTCCGCGGTCACGTGGATCGGATTGCAGCCGCCCGCCGCACCCACGGTTTCGCGCTGGATCGGCGCCCCGCAGTGCCGGCAGATCAGCGTCTCCCCTTCCGCAAAATAGCCCTCCGGTCCGCAAATCTGGCAGGCGTCGAGCGCGACGGCGTAGCGCCCCTCGCCCAGCTTGAGCGCCATGAAACGGAGTTCGCCGGCCGCCGTCGCCGTGCGATAGAAGCGCAACCCGCCGTCCTCCAGGCGCGCGGTCGGGATCGAAACGGCGTTCCCCTCCGTCGGCGTCAGCGCTTCCGCCTCCGGCCGCGCGGGCGGCGCGAAGTGGAAGGAACAGCCGATCAGGAACAGGGCGCAGGCGCCGCCCAGCCCGGCCAGCGCATGCCGCCAGCGCCGCTCCGCCGCGAGCGTCGCCGCCTGCTTGCGCACCTCTGCGGGATTCGCCGCAGGCGTCACACTCGCGGTCGCCGCCGCCGCCGCACGCGCCGGCCAGCTCACCCACAGGAGCGCGGCGAGCAGCACGCCGCCGAACAGGTACAGATGGCCGCCGGTGTCGTTCACGATCGGCCCGATCAGCGCCATCTCCGCCTTGCTGGAAGGCAGGATTCCCACTTCCGAGTATTCGTGAATCCCCCCGCCCACCAACTGCAGAATCAGGAAGCCGAGGAAGACCGACGTGACCGCGAAGAACTTCCCGAGATCGATGCGCACGGTCCCGCGCAGGAACGCGACCCCGAAGAGCGCCGCCAGGGTCGCCCCGAACAGGAAGCCCTCGACCTGCGAGATTTTCTCGGTGCTGAACTGCATCCCTTCGAGAAACACGAAGAGCTCGGCGCCCTCGCGGAAGACGGTGAGGAAAGTCAGGAGCCCGATCCCCCAGCCCGCGGCGCCGCCGCGCGCGAGCGCGTCCATCTTGCCTTCCATGCGCGCCTTGAATTGGCGGCCGGTCCGCCACATCCAGACCAGGAGCGTGCCGACCATCGCCGCCGCGAGCAGCATGATCGTGCCCTCATAGGCCTCCTCGTTTACCCCGAGGGCACCGATCAGGTTGGGCAGGTACCACGCCGCGGCCAGGCTCGGCGGCAGCGCGAGCACGAAACCGCCCCACGCCCACCGCCCCAGCTCCGGACGCTCGATCCGCTTCAGGTAGGCCAGCACGATTCCCATGACCAGCGCGATTTCCACCCCTTCGCGAAGGGTCACGACCAGGGTCTGCAGCATAACGATCAGTTACTCCGAAACGGCAATGGGCGGTCGAAGCGGTCGGCAGGGTCGCCTGCGTCAGAAGCGGAACGGACGGCGCGGCCAATCCGCGGCCGGCTTGGTGCGGCTGCTCGGGGAGCCCGGCCGGGCGCCCCGCTCCGGCGTCGGACGTTCCTCCCGCGGCCGGGTTCCGGGCGGAGCGAAGGGCATGCGCGCCGGCAGGGCGGAGGGACGCGGCGTCAGGCTGGGCCGGCACTGCGCGCAGTAGCCGTAGAGCTTCAGCGCCTGCGACGTGAGCGTGAAGCCGTTGCGCCGCGCGACGTCGTCCTGCATGCGTTCGATGCCGTCGTTGCGGAATTCGGCGATCGCCCCGCACTGCACGCACACGAGATGATCGTGCCGCCGGACGCCGTGCAGCGGCTCGTAGTAGGCGCGCCCCTGTCCGACGTCGAGCCGGCCCAGGAGCCCGCTCTCGGCAAGCAGCGTGAGGGTGCGGTAGACCGTCACGCGGCCGATGCGCGGGTTCTTCGCTCGCACCCGGTCGGCGAGCTCGTCGGCCGAGAAATGCCCGCCCTGCCCGAAGATCGTCTCGGCGATCTTCAGGCGCGGATTGGTCACCTTGAGCCCGCGTGACTCGAGGTACGCGCGGAAGGCGGTGAGTCCGTCCGGCACGGGCAGCGTCCTGGGAGAGCGCAATTGAAATTCAGTTTCAATTGCCAGTGTACGCCGGGGGCGGCGGCGAGGCAAGTGAATTGCCGGTTCCGGGTCGGCGAGCCGGGGGGGGGGCCAGGGAGGCCAGCCGTTGCCCGCCCGCCCCCCTCCCCCCTCCCGCCCCCCTTTTTCCTTCCCCTGGACGCAGAATCCGATAAAATGTCCCGCCCGCGACGTGGCCGCCGGGCGCTGCTTGCGGCCTGCCTGCCCGCCGACCGCCGCCTCCCATCGCAAAGGACCGCGCATGAAGCTTGACGATCTCCTGGAGAAGAGCGGCCCGGTCCTGCACGTGGCCTTGACCTTCGGCCTCTACGCGGGCTGCGCGCTCGTGCTCGGGTGCGCCGCCTGGCCCGGCGTCGCGCTCGCCTACGGCGCGTGGCACGGCGCCGCGGCCCTCCCGCTCGCCCTCCGCCTCCTGGTCTTCTCGGTCGCCGGCGCCACCGCCTACTTCGTCTACGGCGTCAGCCTGATGGCGCTCGTCGTCCTCCTGCGGTTCCTCTTCCGCCTGCGCCTCGAGCCCGGCCGGTACCCCTTCTACTCGCTCGCCGCCCTGCGCTGGGCGACCTTCAACACCCTCATCCTCCTCGTCCGCTTCACCTTCATGGATTTCGTCCGCGTTACGCCGCTCCTCCCGCTCTTCTTCCGCCTGCTCGGGGCCAAGGTCGGCCGCCGCGTCCACATCAACACCAAGATCGTCGCCGACGCCTGCCTGCTCGAGATCGGCGACGGCGCGGTCGTCGGCGGCGACGTCACGCTCATCTGCCACTCGGCCGAGGGCGGCCAGCTCATCGTGGAGCCGGTCAAGATCGGCGAACGCGCCGAACTGGGCATCCTCGCGGTCATCCTGCCCGGCGTCGAGATCGGCGCCCGCGCCGTGGTCGGCGCCCACGCCCTCGTCCCCAAGCGCACGATCATTCCGCCCGACACCGTCTGGGCCGGCGTCCCCGCCCGCCAGGTCGGCGTGCGCGACGCCGCCGGCGGCTGGTCCGCCGCACCACCCATGCCTCCCGCACCCGCGCGCTCCCCCTCCCCCGCCGCAGCGGGCCCCGCGCCGTCCGCCCCCGCACCGTCCCCCTCCCCCGCCGCGGCGGGGGCGGGCCGGGGAGAGGGCATGTTCGCACCACCCATGGCACCCGCACCCGCACCCTCCCCCTCCCCGGCCCCGGCGCCCTCCTCCGCCTCCACTCCCGCCTGCCCGTAAAACAAGACTCCGCCGGATTCCGCCCCAGTTCGCTCCCCCTCCTGCCGATAATACTCTCGGAGGGGAGCCCGTGCGTCCCCCGGCCCGCCGCCCGGCCGCCGCGCCCCACCTCCACGCCGTCCCCCCAGCAGCGCCCGTCGGGTTCCGTCCGCATGAAGAAGATCTCCGCACTCGCCGCCCTCCTCCTCGGCATCGTACCCGTGGGCACGATCCTGCTCGCGATGCTCGACCACTCGGCCGATCCCGGCGCCGCGCGCGTCCCCTCCCTCACCGCCTTCCTCTTTACCCTCTTCGCCAACCTGAGCGGCATCTACTGCCTCGCCCTCCTGCTCCTCGCCTACGTGCTCGTGCTCAAGGTCGCCGGCCTCAAGGAGGAGATCGACGGCCTGCTCGACCACCAGCGCGAGCTCATGCGCGAACACGAAGACCTGAAAAACCGCAACGATGTCCTCACCGCGACCCGCGAAGTCGCCCTCGTCCTCAACAAGGACGTCCAGTTCGAGCGCGTCCTCGAGGAGGTCCTGCGCATCGCCACCTACATCGTCGGCACGCGCGCCCCCGAGGAGATCTGCCTCTTCGTGCGCGACGAATTCTCCCGCCAGATCCGCCCGCGCGCCCGGCTCAAGGACGACGCCGTGCTCTTCGAGGAGCAGCTCGACAAGGAGAGCGTCGACAGCTCGCACGTCAATCTCGTGGTCGAGACCGGCAAGAGCTTCGTCGACGCCGACGTCGACCTCGTGGACATCACCCTTCCCCTCGTCGCCGATCGCGAGATCCTCGGCGCGATGAAGGTCAAGGCGGTCTTCGAAGGCGACCGCGACGAGCGCAGCGCGAAGATCAACGTCCTCCATCGCAACATGGAGGAGTTCTCCCGCATCGTCGCCCTCGCCATCAAGACGCCCGACCTCTACACCCGCACCATCAAGGACGGCCTGACCCGCCTCTTCACCAAGCGCCATTTCCTCGAACAGCTCGAGATCTACTTCGCGCAGGCGCGGCGCGAGGCCGAACCGCTGGCGCTCATCTTCATCGACATCGACCACTTCAAGAAGGTCAACGACACGCACGGCCACCTGAGCGGCGACCTCGTCCTGCGCGACGTCGCGGCGACCATTCGCGCCGGCATCCGGTCCTATTCCTCCGCCTATCGCTACGGCGGCGAGGAAATGATCGTGGTGCTCCCGCGCACCGGCCTGCGCGCCGCGATCCAGGCGGGCGAACGCCTGCGCAAGAAGATCGAGGCGAAGACCTTCTACACCGACAAGAAGGAGCCGCTCAAGGTCACGGCCAGCATGGGGGTGGCGGAGTTCATGGCGGGCATGACGTCGAAGGAAGAGCTGATCAAGCACGCGGACGACGCGGTCTATCAGGCGAAGCAAGCGGGGCGGAATCGGGTGATCGCCTGGGGCGTCGAATCGGGCAACGCCGCGGCGACCGCGAGCGCCGCCGCCCCTCCCCCCAAGCCGGCCGCCGCCTCGCGCCGCAAGACCACGATCATCGACGCGTAACACGACAACGCCGGTCGCCGCTCCCGAACCCGCACGACGCGCCGGGCAGAACCTCGTAGCTTGGCCTCTCGGCTCGTTCGTAGTTCCGCCTTCAGGCGGAATCGTCGGCCAAATGCCATCCGCGGGGGCCCTTCATTCCGCCTGAAGGCGGAACTACGAACGCACGTGTGCTCCGCGCAACAGACCTTGTCCACGGCGCGGCGCTGGCCCGAACGCGACTCGCGTCCTGGTCCTGGCCGCGCGCGTTTTCCCCTCCCTCTTCCGCCCCCCCTACGCTACAATCTGCATTCTTCAATCTCCAATCTTCGATTCCCCCGCCTCCCCCGACCCCTCTGGCACCGCCCCCCCATGCCGGAATTCGAAATCGCCTCCAAGTTCGCCCCCTCGGGCGATCAGCCCGCCGCCATCGAGGCCCTCGTCCAGGGCTTCGCCGCGGGCACGCGCCACCAGACGCTGCTCGGCGTCACCGGCTCCGGCAAGACCTTCACCATGGCCCACGTCATCGCCCGCCTGCGCCGCCCCACCCTCATCATCTCCCACAACAAGACCCTCGCCGCCCAGCTCTACGCCGAGTTCCGCGACTTCCTGCCCAAAAACGCCGTCCACTACTTCGTCAGCTACTACGACTACTATCAGCCCGAAGCCTACATCCCCCAGAAGGACATCTACATCGAGAAGGACGCGGACATCAACGAGGACATCGACCGCCTCCGCCTCGCCGCCACCGCCGCGCTCTTCACCCGCTCGGACGTCGTAATCATCGCCTCCGTCTCCTGCATCTACGGCCTGGGTTCGCCCGAAGACTACAAGGGCATGATCGTCCCCCTCTCCGTCGGCGGGTCCTGCGAGCGCGATCCCCTGCTCAAGAAGCTCGTGGACATCCAGTACGAGCGCAACGATACGGTCCTCACCCGGGGGCGCTTCCGCTGCCGCGGCGACGTCATCGAGATCTGGCCCTCCTACGAGGAAACCGCGTTCAAAATCCAGCTCTGCGGCGACGAGGTCGAGTCCCTCGCCCGCATCGATCCCCTGACCGGCACGACCCTCGAGAGCTTCACCGAGTGGATCCTCTACCCGGCCAAGCACTTCGTCATGCCGCAGGAGAAGATCACCCGCGCGCTCCAGGGGATCGACGAGGAGCTGACCGCGCGCCTGGCCGAGCTGCGCGGCAAGAACAAGCTCCTGGAGGCGCAGCGGCTGGAGGCGCGCACGCGCTACGACCTCGAGATGCTCCAGGAGGTCGGCTACTGCAAGGGGATCGAGAACTACTCCCGCCATCTTTCCGGACGCACGCCCGGCGAGCGCCCCGCCACCCTCATCGACTACTTCCCCAAGGACTTCCTCTGCATCGTGGACGAGTCGCACGTCAGCCTGCCGCAGATCGCGGGGATGTACAACGGCGACCGCGTGAGCAAGGACACGCTCGTCGAATACGGTTTTCGCCTGCCCTCCGCGCTCGACAACCGCCCGATGCGGTTCGACGAGTGGGAGGCCGCGATGCCGCGCGTCCTCTACGTCAGCGCCACGCCCGCGACCTACGAGCTGGAGAAATCGCGCGGCCGCACCGTCGAGCAGATCATCCGCCCCACCGGACTGGTCGACCCGATGATCACGGTCAAGCCCGCCCAGGGCCAGGTTCCCGACCTGATCGAGGAGATCAAGCTCCGCGTCGCGCGCAACGAACGCGTCCTGGTCACCACCCTGACCAAGCGCCTCGCCGAGGACCTGGCGAACTACATGCAGGAGCTCGGCATCAAGGGCCGCTACCTGCACAGTGAGGTCCAGACCGTAGAGCGCGTCGAGATCCTGCGCGACCTGCGGGAGGGGAAGTTCGACGCCCTGGTCGGCGTCAACCTGCTGCGCGAAGGACTCGACCTGCCCGAAGTCACGCTGGTCGCGATCCTCGACGCGGACAAGGAGGGCTTCCTGCGCTCCGAGACCTCGATCATCCAGACCGTCGGCCGCACCGCCCGCAATGTCAACGGCGCCGTCATCCTCTACGCCGACGCGATCACCAATTCGATGAAGAACGCGATGCGCGAGACCGACCGGCGCCGCGCGATCCAGCTCGCCTACAACGCCGAACACGGCATCACGCCGCGCACGATCGAGAAGGAGATCCGCAAGGGGATCGAGGAGATCATCCGCGCCCAGCGCCACGCCCGCGAGCTGGTCCACCTCGACGAAGCGGAGTACGATGTCTCCGAGATCCTGCGCGAGCTGGAGCGCGAAATGCTCGAGGCCGCGGACAAACTCGAGTTTGAGCGCGCCGCCAACCTGCGCGACCAGATCCGCGAAATCTCGGAGGGCGGGGCGTCCGGCGGGCGCAAGCGCGGGAGCGGGAGCGGGGGCGGGGGTCGGAGAGCAAGGCGGGGAAGATAGCCACCGAACACACGGAACACGCCGAACCGACGGTTCGGTGTGTTCCGTGTGTTCGGTGGCTATCTTGAACCGCTCTTCTCACCCACTCCGCGCATCCCTCCCACCTTCCCCGCCAGCCACCCCAGCCCCCACCCCCACCTCCACGTCGTGTTCGCCCCACCGGATTTCCGGGATGTCATCGATCTCGATTTCGTACCGGAAGCGATGGCCCAGCGCCACGGCCACGTACTCCAGGGCATGCCGTACGCGCGCCGGCACGGCCGCCTCCGCCAGCACCGCCGCGATCGCCCCCAGGTGAGCCGGCCAGCCGAGCGCCAGCGGCTTCACGAAGAGCGCGGGCAGCTCCAGCGGTCGCAGGTCCCAGAGCGAGACCGAACCGTCCGCGTTCGCCACCGCGAGGAAGGCCTCGTCCGGCGACGCCCGCAGCGCCCGCGTTCCCGGCCCGTATTCCGGCACGCTGCCGAGAAAATCCCAGTTCCCCCACCGGGTGAATACCGCACCATCAGCTCCGGCGCCGCCCGAGATCACCGCGCCCCGGCGTGCCAGGACTTCCAGGTGCGCCATCGAGTAGAACTGCATCCCCGAGAGCTGGCTGGGCCGATTGATCTGCTTGAGTCGTCGGCCTTCGGGCCGGTAGATGCTCACGCCCGCGCCGGTGAAGCCCACGAGCAGCGAGGCGCCGTCCGGGGCGAAGCCCACGCAGGCGGGGCGGGAATCGCGGTACTGGGGCGGAATGCGCGCCTCCTCGGTCAGTCCGGGGAGCTCGAGGAGGACGACGTCGCCCGCCACGACGGCGAGGCGGCTGCGGTCGGGCGCGATGCCGGCCGCGGTGACCGGCCCTTCCAGGGCTGCCTCGCGCACCATTCGCCGCGCCACCGGATCCCAGAGCACGACGCGGCCGTCCCGGCCGGTGGTCAAACAGCGTCCCGCGCCCAGCGGCGCCGCGGCCGTCACGCCGCCGAGGTGTTCGCCGAGCCGCACCCGTTCCCAGCCCCCGCCTTCCCTGCGGGTGCATGCCACTACGCCGCACGCGGCGGCGCCGTCGTCCGAGCCTTCGCCGCAGATCAACGCGTCCTCCGCGGTGAAGGTCACCCGCCGCACCGGGTGGGCAAAGCCGCGCAGCACGTCGAGCGTCGCGCCGCGCTGATAGTCCCACAATACGACGTCGCCGTGCTCGAGTGCGAGTGCGAGCACGGTCCGCGCCGGCGAGAAGGCCGCGTCGGTCACGCGTCCGGCCACCCACGCGCGCGCCCGGCGCACGGCCGGCGGCAGCAAGCGGCCGACATCCTCGCCGGACACCGCGAGTTCCCGCGCCGCCAACTCGGTCAGCCGCGCCCACGCGGCGCGATCGTCCGCGTCCGTCGGCGGCCACGTCGCCGCCCCCGCCGCAGCACGCTGGGCTCCCGCACCCGCCCGGTCCCCCTCCCCCGCCGCAGCGGGGGAGGGCTGGGGAGAGGGTAGGTCCGAACCACCCATCGCTCCCGCACCCGCTCCCTCCCCCCCCAGCATCCTCACGGCCCGCACGCTCCGCTCGAACGGCAGCTCCAGCGCGAGCTTCCACAACCGGGGCCACGCCCGCCGCTCCCGCGCCAGCTCCAGCACGAAGTCCATCTCCGCGACGGCAAGCTCCGTCGTCGGCACGCGCGTCTCGCCGCCGAGAATCACGGCGAGCGCCTCGCTGCGCCCGGCCGTCCGCAAGGTCTCGCGCACCCGCCGGCGCAGCGCCGGCTCGCCGCTCCGATAGACCAAGGCAAGCAACCGGTGATCGAAGTCGAGGTCCTCGTAGCGCCCCCACTGCGCCGTGAGGATGAAGAAGAGCGCGCGCCGATGCGGATCGGCCGGAGCGTAGCGTCCCTGGAGCGCCGCGGCGTGCGCGACCTCGTCCTCCCCCTCGATCACGCGCCGGCAAACGGCTTCGCGCGCGGCCGCCTCGGTCAGCGCCGCCAGGGCGAGCCGCCCCTGCGCCGCGACCTCCTCGTCCGCATCCGCGCACGCCCGCGCCAGCCACTCGACGGTCTCCGGCCCCGCTCCCGCCACCAACTCGCGTCGTCCGCTCTTCAGCGCCGAAAGAACGCGCACCTCCGGCGGACCCACGGCCACGTAGCCGTCCGCGACCAGGATCTGCGCCAGTCGCGCCGCCCGTGCCGCCGCCCATTCGCGGCAGAGCTCGTCGGCGAAGGCCGCCCGCGCCTCCGCCGACCCGAGTTCGCGGCCCGCCCGCCGCGCGTTCGCCGCCACCACGCGGTCCCCGTCCAGGCACGCGGCCACCAGGGCCGGCGCCTGTCCAGGTCCATCCCCTAGTATCGTCTCCAGCCGGCCGGAGCGCAGGGCCGAGAGCAGCCGCACCCGTGGGGGCTCCGCGGCAACCCAGCCGTGCCGTTCCAGCAAATCCCCGAGCTCGCGGTTGCGCGTCTCCGCCCACACTTCGCAAATCGGGTTGATGCCGGAGTACGACGAGGTCCGGTCCAGCGCCGCCAGCGCGTGCCCGCGCACGCCGGCGTCCGTGCCGCGCGCCACGGCCTCGGCGAGCGCGCGCACCGCCGCCGGCGAACCGTCGGCCGCGAGCGCCGCGACCGCCCGCCGCCGTGCCCAGCTTCCGAAAAACGGCCGCCGATCCGCGAGCTGCGCCCGCAGCGCCGCCAGTCGATGCGCATCCATCCGTCAGGCCCGCCTGTCGCGCAGCGCCGGCGGATCGATCCCGCTCACTCGCACTTCGCCGCCCGCCTCGATCCACGCCTCCGCCACCGGCACGCCCGCCAGGTCCGCCGGACCGTAGCGCGCACTGAAGAACCGCACCTCCTTGTTGGCCGAACCGCAGAGGCCGGTCGCCCGCCGCCGCGCCGCCTCGAAGCGCCCCGCGATCAGCACATCCACGCACCCGGCGATCCCCGCCGCTTCCGGCATGCGCGCGACCTCATCCCAGGTGAATCCCGTAAACAGCAGCGCCGACAGGCCCGTCTCCGCCCGCACCCGGCGCAGGAACTCCATCACCGGTCGCGCCTGCTGCAACGGCTCCCCGCCGCTCACGGTAACGCCCGCGATCCCGCCCGCCAGTCGGCGCACGCGCCCGACCAGCGCCTCCACGTCCAGCTCCTCGCCTCCGCCGCCGTCGTGGGTCTCCGGATTGAAACACCCGACGCACCCCAGCGAGCAGCCCTGGGTCCACAGCACCGCCCGCACGCCGGGCCCGTTGGCGCGGCTGGCGGCCTCGAATGCGTGCAGTCGCAGCTTCATCGCCTCAGCTCCCCGTCACCTGCTCGCACCCTCCGGCCTCCCCCTGCCCCGTCTCACCCGCCTCCGGCGTCAGCTCGCGCGCGACCACGCGTCCGCCCAACGCCGCCTCCAGCTCCCGCGTCAGCTCCAGGCATGCGCCCCCCTTCACGCCGCGCACCTCAATGCGCACGCTGCCATCGGGCTCGATCACGACCTGCACCTCGTGGATCTCCATCCTCGTCTCCATCGACCTCGTGACCGGTCCAGTGGCCCGGTGACGAAGCGCCGACCCGGATATTACGCGGATTGTCGATTGCCGAATTCCGCTTGTCGATTCCCCGGTCCCCATCCCCGTCCGGTGCGGCAACTGACAATCGACATTCGACAATCGACGATGCGTCGACCTCTGTCCGGACTTCGCCAACGGGCCACTAGTGTCCCGTCAACGTCGTTGCTTGGGGTCGTTCGATTCGTGGCCCCTCGGGGCGCCTCACGAGGCGCCCCTACGCGGACCGGAAGATTCGATGTTGACAGGACATTAGACCATGCGCCGCAGCACCAGCCGGATGCGCCCGTCCGCTTCCACGACCTCCTCGGCGATCGCGAAGCCCTGCGCCTCCAGGCGCATGCGCGTCGCGTGGTAGGCGTAGCGCTGGGTCACCTGCCGCAGCAGCCGCTCGGGCTCGACGTCGCGAATGCCCCACCAGTCGGCCACCAGTTCGTACCCGGAGGCGCCGCGCGCGAAACCGATGTCGAAACCCGGATTCCGCGTCGCGAGGCGGATCTCGACCGGCTCGCGCCGGCCGCCGTGCCCGCGCGCCTCCAACGCACCGACCTCCGGCGCATACCCGAGGTCGCGCAGCGCCCGCACCAGCGGCTCGCGCTCCGCCAGCCGGGTCTCGATCCGCGTGAAGTGCGACATCGCAGCCCCTACGTCAATTTCACCACCGGCTGGTCGCGCAGCACCAGCCGGCCCTGCGGCAGCTCGCGCGCGGTCACCAGGAGCTGCTTGTTCGCGTCCACCGAAAACTCGACCTCGAAACGCGCCTCGCCGCGTCGCGCCGGCGGGTCGGCCGCCAGGAAGGTCGGATTGCGTTCGTTCATCCAGAAATGCGCGCGCTCTTCTTCCTCCGCCGGCGACACTTCGACCAGCCGCGCGGCGCCCGACGGGTCGAAGATCAGCTCTACGGCCGCCGTGCCCGGCCCGCCGCGGCCGCCGCCGCCGCGCCCGCGCTCCGCAAGCTCGAAAATCGCGAGTCCCAGCCGGGTCTGCCCTTCGACGGTCGCCTTCACGGTCATGCGCGCCACCGGCTCCCGCGTCGGATACGGGGTTCCCCGGGTCACCAGCGTGCGGAACTCGTACGCAGCCCGCTGCGGGTTCGCCCAGCGGATCGCGTAGTCGTGCTGGATGTGGTCGAAGACCTCGACGCCGGCGACGAAGGCCGCCGCGCCGCGCGCGACCGCGTCGAGCGGCCGCTCCAGGCGCACGCGCTCGGCGCCGAAGATCCGCCGCAGCGTCTGCTGCACGCAGGGGATCAGGCTGCTGCCGCCGACCAGGAAGACCGATTTGACGCTCTCCTCGTCGTACCCGCGCTCGCGCGCCGCATTCAGCGCGCGCCGCACCGCGCGGTCAATCTCGGTGAACCCGCCGTGGCGGTCGAAGAGCCCCTCGAGGTCGCCCCGGGTGAACTCCGTAGCCAGCGCCGCGGCCGCGTCGCCCGCCGACCCCGCCGCGGGCCCGGCATCCACGCGCACTTCGGCCCGCTCCGCGCTCGACAGCCGGGTTTTCGCCGCTTCGCACGCCAAGAGCAGGCGGTTGGAGGCCGCGCGCACGTCGTCATCGGTATCGCGCCGGCCGGCGCGCGCGAGCGTTTCCGCGAACAGCCACTGGTCCACGGTTTGTCCGCCGAGCGCCGCGCCCGCCTTGCCCAGCACGCGGCAGCGCCGCCCGCCGCCGGCCGCCCCGCCCCCGCTCTCCTCTTCCAGGCGCACCACCGCCACGTCGAGGGTGCCGCCGCCGAAGTCGAACACCGCGTACACGTCGCCCGGCTGGGCGTGGGCGCCGTACCCCAGCGCCGCCGCGGTCGCTTCGTCGATCATCCGGAAGCGGCGCACGCCCGCCCCTGCCGCGACGCGCCCGAGCCACTCCTCGTAGTGTTCGAAGGACTCGACCGGCACGGTCAACGCGATTTCCTCCTCCGCCGCCCCCAACTCCTCCCGCGTAGAGGCCAGGAGGGCGCCGAGGAAGTCCCGACCGGCGTCGGCGTGCGCGATCTCCCGGCCTGCGATGCGCTTGCGCACCGGGCTGCGATGCGCGATGTAGCGTTTCATCCAGCGAAAGGTGCGCTCCGATCCGGTCAGACCGCGCGCGCCGACCTGTGCGCCGATCCATGATGTACGGTTGTCGCCGTAGTAGATGACCGAGGGTACGACCGGGACCTCCGCATCCCCGGCCGGGAGCATGCGGCCGAAGTCGCCGAGCAGGCGGGGCACGCCCACGCGCTGGGCGGCGTCCCAGACCGCGACCACGGTATTCGAGGTGCCGAAATCGACGGCGATGCGTCCAGACATCCAATCACCCCGGAATCTTCGACCAGGCGGGGCGCGGCCGATCACGTTTGCGGCAGCCTCTGCAGGCGGAATCGCCGGCCACCTGCCGGCCGAGGACCAAGGGACTCCGACAGCGGGGACCTCGCGGCGCAGGCGTCCTCGCCTGCGCCGCCGGGTCGGCCGT
>JACRIP010000033.1 GCA_016220045.1 Planctomycetota bacterium | reverse complement strand
GCCCAGATCGCGGCGGGCGTCGTGGCGCCGGCGAAGCCCAGGTAGGCGACGGCGTAAACGGCCCAGCCGGCGAGGATGAGCGGAATGCGGCCGACGCGGTCCGAGAGGCGGCCGAGGAGGGCGGCGGGGCGGGTATCGCGGACGAACGTTCCGAGCACGAACAGGGTGAGGATGCCGGGCACGGCGGTGAAGAGGAAGAGGGGGCGCAGGTCGTCGGTGGCGAGGAGGGAGAGGAGGGCGAGTCCGACGAGGGGGCCGACGGCGCCGCCGAGGTGGTCCATGGCGCGGTTGAAGCCGAAGGCCCAGCCGCGGAGGTGGGGCGGGCAGGAGTCGGCGATGAGCGCGTCGCGCGGGGCGATGCGGATGCCTTTGCCGACGCGGTCGAGGGAGCGGATGGCGAGCGCGTGCCAGCCGGAAAGGGCGAGGGCGAAGAGGGGTTTGGTGAGGGCGGAGAGGGTGTAGCCGGCGAAGGCGAGGGCCTTGCGGCGGCCGGTGCGGTCGGCGATCCAGCCGGAGCAGGGCTTGAGCAGGGCGGCGACGAACTCGGGTACGGCGTCGGCGAGGCCGATGAGGACGGGCGAGGCGTGGAGGGTTCCGGCGAGGTAGAGGGGGAGGATGGGCGCGGCGATGTCGGAGGCGACGTCGGTGAAGAAGGAGACGAAGCCGAGGGCGACGACGTTGGGGCCGAGGCTGCGGAAGGGGCCGGCGGGGTGCGCCGGGCGGCCGGGAGCGGGAGTCGGGGCCGGCTCGG
The DNA here is from genome assembly GCA_016220045.1 of Planctomycetota bacterium. Classification (GTDB taxonomy): domain Bacteria; phylum Planctomycetota; class MHYJ01; order WSZJ01; family JACPWG01; genus JACRIP01. Next base: position 3,655 of record JACRIP010000033.1, on the reverse strand, counting down.
GGTCCGGGAGGGGAATCGGTGCGGTCGCCACGATCAGGTAACTTCCGTAGATAGGACGCGGGCTGCCGGCCCTCCGGGGGCGCGGGAGCGGGCATTGTATCCGCGGCGGCCCGGGGTGGCCAGCGCAGAAGCGGACATTAGGTGTACGACCGTACCTGCGCGCGGCGGTAGGGGCGCCCCTTGTGGGCGCCCCGCGGCGCCAAGCGGCGCAGATTGGCCATCCAGCTCGTTTGTAGTTCCGCCTTCACAGGGTGTCGCAAAAGGCCCGGTACGCGTGGTGGACGGCGCGGAGACCACCGGCCTTGTAGGGGCGGGCCTTGTGCCCGCCCCCTGGTGGCCGGGCCGACAACCGTTGCTGGGTGGACCACGATGGGGCGGCCACAAGGGCCGCCCCTACACGACGACTTTCGCCGGGAGCCGCGCGGGCGGACCGGCACGCCGCTCTTGCGACAGCCTCTTCAGGCGGACCGCTGGGCCAATCGCGATGCGGCTTCGGCGTAGGCTCCGCCTGAAGAGGAGGTCGCAAAAGGTCGATGCGGGCGGGAACCCCTCGTTCCGGGATCAGGCCGGCCCCGCGGGACTCCGGCGCCGGAGACCTCGCGGCGCAGGCGAGGACGCCTGCGCCCGCATCCGCCTCTACGTGAAGATCAAGGGCCGGCGTCTGGCCACGCTGACCGGCTTGGCGCGGCCCGGCGGGCCCGGCGAGATCCTCTTCTACGCGCTGGCCCGGCTGGGGGAACAGCCCTTCGAGAAGCTCGCGGAGGACGAAGCGCGCCTCGCCAAAGCCGAAGTCTCGCCGCACTTCGCGGCTCCGGTGAAAACCCTGGCCGCGCCCACGGTCGCCACCGAGGCCTGGAAGGGGCGCGCGGCGGTCAAGCTGCCGGCGGGCTGGACGCTCGCGAAAACCAAGGAGGAGAAACGTGCCGGCGGCCCGGAGATCGAGGAATCCATGTGCTGGGCCGCGCCCGGCGCCGCCGATCTCGGCGTCACCCTCTGGACCGGCACGCAGGAGGGCGGCAAAGCGGGCTTCGAGACCTGGCTGAGCACCCGGCGCTTCAAGAAGCGCCATCACGCGGTCGTCGCGCCGCCCCGCGAGATCCAGGTCGGCGGGCGCGCCGCCTTCCTCTGGCAGATCGAGTTCGGCTCGCCGACCGACCGCGCGCGCGCCACGGTGATCGCCGCCTTCGCGGGCGACCGCGTGGACGTGGTGCAGGCCGCCTGCCCCCGCTCCCTCGAAGCGAGCTACGGCGACCTCGCCGAGAAGATCGCCGCCACGGTCGCGTGGCGCGGGAAATGACCGGGTCTGGAAACCTGCTGGACAACTTCCTAATAGCGGATCATGATCGCGTCGAGGGATGGACCATGGCGGGCGAGGTTTACGGGTTTGGACGTTCAGGCGTTTAGTGTCGGATGGACGCGCGAACCCGACCTCAGCTCTCCGACGGACCCCTGTTTCCTGCCCCCCCCCCCCCCCCCCGCGCCGCCCTACGGCTTGTACCCTGCGCATTCCCCGATCCGCTTGCGGATGCCCGCGACGAATTCCTCGTACGGCGCCTGCCCGACCCCGCCCCAGCGCGCGGCGAATTCCTTCTCGGTGAGATTCTCCGGCAGGTCGCGCGCGTCGGGGAAGAAGTCCGCGACGGCAAAGCGCTCCGACCAGGGCCCCAGCCGCGCCGCCGTGCGCTCCGGGTCCGCGGCGAGCCAACGCGCGAAGCGGATGCCCGCTTCGTTGGCGCAGAGGTCGCCGAAGCTGAACCCGCTGCCGCGACCGGCCGACAGCCCGCGCATGTCCCCCATCTCCTTCTGGATGCCCGCCAGCCGCGCCGCATTCTCCCCGGCCGTCACCGCGAGCGCGGCCGACACCAGGAAATGCAGGACCCAGTCGCTGCGCCCGCGCAGCGTCGGCGTGCCCAGGCGGGTCCGCTTGGCCGTGCGCTGGTCCGCGGTCTCGACGCCCGCGAGCGCGGGTCCGACGAAGGGATTCTTGAGCAGCGTGGACTGGGGATCGGAGAAGTGCGCGAGCGCGACCAGGGAAGCGCGCGCGCCGCGCACCGCGTCGGCCGCCGTTCCGCCACCCGATCCCGCCGCGGCCCGCCACGCCGCCCGGAAGTAGCGATCGAGGCGCGCGTCGCCGTCCGCCTCCGCCGCGGCGTCCGCGCCGGCCGCCGCCCCAGCCCCCGCGCCCGGCGCCACCGCCTGCTCCTCGACCGCCGAGTAGATCCGTTGCGCATCGGCGAGCAGCGTCGCGTGGGCCGCGCCGCCGGGTTCCTCCGCGAGCGCCGGAGCGCACCGGCCGATCCCCATGCCGATCCCGAGCAGCAGGCCCAGCCCCCAGGTCCAGCGACCGTGTCGCATGCCGTTCTCCTTCAGGTGCGCCTCGCCGACGGCGCCATTCTACCTCTTCGCTCCCCGCGCGCCCGCGAAAAACGGCGATTCCGCCGCGCGCCCGCCGGGTCCGCAGTTTCCGGCATGAACCGTATGGAAAGATTTCTTGCTCCGCGCGCGATCCCGAGTATGATCTGCGCGAGCAAAAGGGCAAACGAGAGGAGCCTTGCGTGCGCAAGATAAAATCCCCGGCCCCGGCGGAGGCAACGCCGGCGGCGGCCCCGTTGACGGAGGGCGCCGACGGGCGCGACACGACCGACCTATCCGCGTTGCGCGCCGCGGTCCGCGCAGCGCCCGAGGACCCGGCCGCCTGGCATGCCTTGGGGCGCGCCCTGGCCGCCGCCGGCCGGTGGCGCGAGGCCGAGACGCCGCTCGCCGAAGCCGTCGAAGCCGCGCCGGGCGATGCCCTCTACCGGTCTGACCTGGGGCTGGCCCTGTATCGCCAACGTCGCTACGACGAGGCGGCGCCGCACCTCGACCGCGCGCTCGCGAACGATCCGCGCCTGGAAGACCCACGCTCCTGCCTCGGGATCAAGGCCGTCACCCAGCTCGCGCTGTGTCATGCCCAGTCCGGCCGCCATGCGCGTGCCGCCGAGACGCTGGCGCCGGCGCTGCCCCTGGCCATCGAGATTCTCGCCCATCTCGGCCGCTTCCATCTCAGCGCCGGTGACCACCTCGCCGCCCGCCGGATTCTCGTTCCCGCGGCCGCGCTGGCGCCCCTGGCCGAGGACATCGTGCACGGCGCCGGCCTCGCCCTGCTCCTGCTCGGCGAGTGGGAGGAGGCCGAAGCGCACCTCGAACGCGCCACCCATCTGGCGCCGCCCTGCGTCGAGGCCTGGTACGACCGCGGCCTCAATCTCACCCGGACGCGCCGCGTCGACCTGCGTCCCGCCGCGCGCGCGCACTTCGAGAAGGCCCTGGCGATGAATCCGCGCCATGCCTGGGCCGAACACGGACTGGCCTGCCTGGCCGCCCGTGACGGCGACGCCGACGAGGCCTTCCGCCGCCTCGCCCGCGCGCGCGCCGCCGGCCTGTCCGATCGCGCCGCGTTCGAAGAGGAGCCCGACCTCGCGCCGCTGCGCAGCGAACCGCGCTGGAAGAGCATCGAAGCCGTGCGCTGAGTCCGCGGAGCGCACAGAGTGCGCGGCGGGAAGGGAGGGTGCGGGAGTACGACGGAACCACAGAGGCACAGAGACGACGACGACGAGGCGGAGCGATCACTCTCCGGGAGGCGCTACGGCGCCTCCCGGAGAGTGATCGCTCCGCCTCG
>JACRIP010000215.1 GCA_016220045.1 Planctomycetota bacterium | reverse complement strand
GCCGCCGCTCTCCGCACCCGGGTCGCCCCCCGCGGCCGGACCGACGCCGAGCCCCGCGAGCGCCACCACCGCCGCGGATACGCCGAGCGTCATCCCGACGGCAAAGGTCAGCGCCACCCCGCTGGCTTTCATGCGAACCTCGATCACGCGCTCGGACGTCCTCGCAGGATCCACACCGGCCGAGAATACGTTCCGCCTGAAGGCGGAACTACGAACGACCCGGCCTGCGCTCCCACCTGTTTGACACCGGTCCAACGTTTCCAATATCTACAGTGAATACCCCGTCCACTCGTCACCGTCCACTCGTCACCGTCCACCGTCCACCGTCCACCGTCCACCGTCCACCGTCCACCGGCCACCGGCCACCGGCCACCGCCGTCAGTCGCGCACGAACGAAACCGCCATCCCCAGGCCGCCGCTGACGCACAGCGTCGCGACCCCCGCGCGCACGTTGCGCCGCGCCATCTCGTGCAACAGCGTCACTACGATCCGCGCACCCGTCGCGCCGATCGGATGACCCAGCGCAATCGAACCGCCGTTCACGTTCACCCGCTCCGGATCCAACGGCAAATCCCGCATGCACGCCAGGACCTGCGCCGCAAACGCCTCGTTCAATTCCACCAGCGCATAGTCCGAGAGCCGCCGCCCACTCTTTTTTTCGAGCGCCGCCAGCGCCGGTACCGGGCCGATCCCCATCAGCTTCGGGTCCACCCCCGCCGTCGCATACGCATCCAGCCACGCCAGCGGCCGCACTCCCAGCTCCCGCACCCGCTCCTCCGAAGCCAGGATCACCGCCGCCGCGCCGTCCGTGATCCCCGAGGAGTTCCCCGCGTGCACCGTCCCGCCCTCCTTGAAAACCGGCGGCAGCTTCGCCAGGCCCTCCAGGGTCACCCCGTCCCGCACATGCTCGTCGAGCGCGACCCGCGTCGGGCCCGCCTTCCCGCCCGGCGCCTCGACCGCGATCAGCTCGCGCTCGAAATACCCGGCCTTGCGCGCCCGCTCGCAGCGGTTCTGGCTGAGCACCGCGTAGCGGTCCTGCTCCACCCGGGGAATCCCGTACTTCTCCGCCAGGGCCTCCGCCGTCTCCCCCATGAGCTGCTTCGCCAGCGGACACATGAACCCGTCCCGGTACATGCCGTCCACCAGCGTGTCATGCCCGAGCCGATACCCCTCGCGCGCACGGTCGAGCAGGAAGGGCACCCGGCTCATGCTCTCGGTCCCGCCCGCCACCACCAGGTCGGAGTCGCCCAGCAGGATCGCCTGCAGTCCGAGCACGATCGACTTCATGCCGGAGGCGCAGGCCTTGTTCACCGTGAAAGCCGTGACCTCCACCGGCAGCCCGGCGCGCTGCGCCACCTGCCGCGCCGGGTTCGGCCCGCCGCCCGCCTGCCGCGCGTTGCCGAAGATCAGTTCGCCGACCTGCTCCGGCCGCAGCCCCGCGTCGGCCAGCGCCGCGCGCACCGCGCACGCGCCCAGCTCCGCCGCCGGAACATCCTTGAACGCGCCCATGAACCGGCCGATCGGCGTACGCCGCGCGGCCAGGATCGCTACTCGTCTTGCCATGCTTGCATCATCCCAGGATCTGGTCGATGTCGGAAAGCACCCCGTCCAGATCGGCCGGCGTGCAGTCGCCCATGTGGGCGATCCGGAAGGTCTTGCCCTTCAGCTTGCCGTAGCCGTTCGAAATCTCCTTGCCGCGCTTCGCCAGCTCGGCCTCCAGCTTCTTCATGTCGACGTTCCGCGTGTTCGCGACCGTCGTCAGGGTCACCGACTCGTACCCCGCCTCCGGGAACAACCCGAAGCCCCGCTCGGCCGCCCAGGAGCGGCAGCGGCGCGCCATCCCGAGATGGCGCTCCCAGCGCGCCTCCAGCCCTTCCTTCAGCATCCGGTCGAGCTGGAAGTCGAGCGCGAAGATCTGCGAGATCGCGGGCGTCGCCGGCGTCTGGTCCTTGTCGTGATAGTCCTTCATCTCGATGAAATCGAAATAGTACCCGCGGTGCTTGACCGTCGCGGCGCGCTCCAGCGCGCGCGCCGACACCGAGCAGACGGCGAGGCCGGGCGGCAGGGCGAAGGCCTTCTGCACGCCCGCCAGGCAGACGTCGATGCCGAGCTTGTCGACCTCGATCTTCACGCCCGCCAGGCTCGACACCGTGTCGACCACGAACATCACCTCCGGGAAACGCCGCATCACCTCGGCGATCCCCGCGAGCGGATTCATCACCCCGGTCGAGGTCTCGTTGTGCACCAGGGTCAGGACGTCGTAGCGGCCGGTCTTGAGCTTCTCCTCGATCTGCTCCGGGCGCACGGCCTTGCCCCACTCCGCCGCGAGCGCGTCGGCCTCCTTGCCGTTCGCCAGCGCGATCTCGTGCCAGCGTTCGCTGAAGGCGCCGTTGGTGCACGAGAGCACGCGCCGCGCGCACAGGTTGCGCACCGCGCCTTCCATCAGGCCGGTGGCCGACGAGGCGCTCAGGAAGACCCGGTTCTGCGTATACAGGAGAGTCCCGAGCTTGGGCCGGACCGCGCCCTGGAGCGCGGCGTACTCGGCCGAGCGATGGCCGATCATCGGCGTCGCCATCGCCGCCAGCACCTCGGGCAGGACCTCGACGGGACCGGGAATGAAGAGTCTACGGTGAGGCTGAGCGGCGGCCATTCGTTTATCCTTTCACGGCTTCCGGGGTCACCGGTTACGACTTGATCGACAGCCGGTTGATCACCAGCCCGCTCAGGAGCTTCGGGTAGAAGTCGGTGGATTTCTGCGGCATGCGCTCGCCCTTGAGCGAGAGCGTGCGGACCTCCTCCAGCTTGGTCGGGTTGAGCAGGAAGGCGGCCTGCGCCTCCCCCGCGCTCACGCACTCGATGGCGTCGTCCGCGTGCCGGCGGTACGTGAGGTTCTCCTCGCGTTCGACCTTCTCCGGGGTAATCCCGAGGAGCGGCGCGAGGATGAGGGAGTGGAGGATGCTGACGTCGAGGCGCCGCCATTCCGGGGACGGGTCGCCCGGCATCGGCCGGTCGAGCGCGCTCGCGTCCTTGAGCGACAGCAGGTAGTGGCGGTCGGCGCCGGCGATCGCCATGCCGATGCGATGGCCCGCGCGCTCCCCCACCTTGAGGTCGCGCAGGAACTCGGTGCGCGCGCGCCGTTCGGCCGCGGGGGTCGGGAAGGGATACTCGGCGACCTCGAACGTCCGGCGCAACCCGGTGAGCAGGTTGGCGGCGCTGAAGTCGGGCAAGTCCTTGATCAGGCGATGAGTGGGCAGGACGACCAGGCCCGGGTCCTCGAAGGCGACGAAGGTCATCATGCGCGCTTCGGGGGTCTCGGTGCCGTCGTAGGCGAGTCCGCGGGCGCGCATTTCGTCGCGGAACGCGAGCGCCACCTCGTAGCGGTGGTGGCCGTCGGCGATGATCACTTCCTTGGCTTCCATCTCCTGCTGGAGGCGGGCGATCGTCGCGGGCTCGGCGATTTTCCACAGTTTGTGGGTCTCGCCGTAGTCGTCGACGGCCTCGGCATCGGGCGGGCGCCCGATCGCGCCGTCGAGGATGCGGTTGACCTCCATCCGGGGATCGTTGTAGAGCATGAAGATGTGGCCGCAGGTCACGCCCCCGGCGGCGCGCATCAGCGCAAGGCGGTCGGCCTTGGGCGCCAGCAGGGTCTGCTCATGGGCGTGGACGCCGGACCCGGTGAGCACGCCAAGGGCGACGAAGCCCTTGCGCGTGCGCGCCACGCCGTCGGCCCCGGTGAACCCCTGGGTGTAGGCGTAGATCGCGGGCCGCTCGTCGCGGACGAGGACGCCGTCGCGCAGCCAGGCCGCCAGCGTGGCGCCGGCGCGCGTGTACTTGTTCGCCGCGTCGGTGTCCCCCGGCTCGTCCTTGCCGCGCGTGATGCGCACGACGTTGTAGGGCGAGCGTTCGTAGTACTGCTCCTGCAGCGCGGCGTCGATCTTGTCGTAGGGTTGCGTCACCACCGCGGACAGGCTGGGCAGCCGGGCGCGGTCGTAGAAGATTCCCCGAAACGGAAGGATCTTCGCCATGGGCGCTCCTTGTCGATGCACCGGGTTCAGGCAATCACCGGAGTCGGTTGCGGCGCTGCGTTCAGGCCGGGCCGGCCGGGGAGCCGGCGCGGCGGTGGCGCGTGTCGATTTCGCCCGCGCGTCCCGCGGCGGCCGTCCCGGCGGGGCGCGTTGCGGTCGCATCCACCAGCTCGATCAGGCGGCCGCTCTGCGCCAGGTCGCCCAGCCGCCGCTGGAAGCCCGTATCCGGGTCCACGAAGCGCACGCCGATCTGGAAGAGGCGGTCCGCCGACGCGGCGCGCGCCCAGGCGATTTCGCCGCGCAGGCGGATCGGCCGCTCTTCGCCGAGCACGTGCAGGGTCAGGTCGAGCTTGCCCGACGCGGGCGGCGCCGCGCCCAGCAGCAGGCGCGCGCCGTTTCCGCTGATGTCGATCACGGTCTCGGCTTTGGCCCGGCGGCGCCCGAAAATGCGCAGAAAGGCCTGCTCCGAAACCTCGACCGAGAGGCCGCGGGCGGCGTAGCGCGGGGCGCGGCGGCGTTCGCTCATCGACGGCCTCCGGCGGCGAGGCGCAGCGGCGCGACGGCCGCGGTCGATCCGCGGCGGGCGCGTTCCGCCGCCGCCCGATAGACGCGTTCGTACGCGCCGGCCGCCGCCTCCGGTGAGAAGCGCAGGGCGCGGGCGCGCGCGCTCTCGCAGCGGGCGCGCCGTTCGGCGGGCGCGGCCTCCAGCAGGTCGAGCGTGGCGCGGGCAAAGTCGGCCGGGCGGCCGACCGGCGCCAGCCGGCCCTCGACGCCGTCTTCGATCAATTCCTGCGGACCGCCGCAGCGCGTCGCCACGACCGGCACCCCGCAGGACATCGCCTCGAGCACGGACAGCCCGAAGCCCTCCATTTCGCTGGCGAGCAGGAAGAGGTCGGCGGCGCCGAGGAGGCGCTCGATGCGGCGGACTTCGCCGACGAAGCGGACGTGGGGGGCAATGCCGAGCCGGCGGGCGAGAGCGCGCGCGGCCGGGGCGTCTTCGCCGGCGCCGGCCAGCACGAGCACGGCCGGAATGCGCCTCCGGATGCGGGCGAAGGCGCGCAGCAGATCAGGTACTCGCTTGACCGGCCGGAAATTCGACACGTGCACCAGGAGAGCGGGGGCGGGGGTGCCCGCGGCACGCGCCCGCGCGGGCACGCCGAGCCGGCGCCGGACCGCGGCGCGGACGGCGGGCGCGAGCGGGGCGAAGGTCCGCGCGTCGACGAAATTCGGGATGACCGCGACGTCGTGCGCGGGCCGGAAGCGGCGCAGCGTCTCGGCCCGCAGGTATTCGCTGACGGCGGTGACCGCATCGCAGCGATCGAGCGCGAAGCTCACCAGGCGCGCGTGGCAGGGGTGGCGATCGGCGAGCGTGATGTCCGTGCCGTGGAGCGTCGCGACCAGCGCCGGCCGGGCGCCCTGGGCCGCTTCGCGCGCGAGGAAGCCGGCGAGGGCGTGGGGAAAGGCGTAGTGGGCGTGCAGGACGTCGAGGCGGCGGCGCTCGACCAGGTCGGCGAGCGCGCAGGCGACCGCCATGCCGTAGGAGGGGTATTCGCGGAGCGGATAGTCTGGGATCGAGACGCGGTGGAAGCGGACGCCGTCGGTGGCCGCGCCGGCGCGCGCCCGAAACGGCGGCGCGGGCGACACGAGATGCACCTCGTGCCCGCGCGCGGCGAGGGCGTGACCGAGCTCGGTGGCGACCACGCCGCTTCCGCCCGAGGTCGGGAAGCAGGCGATGCCGATCCGCATGAAGAACGACCTTTCCGAACGACGACGTTAAACGCCGTCGAACGCCGTTAGTGCCGGAAGTGCCGGCGGCCGGTCAGGAGCATGGCGACGCCGTAGCGGCGCGCGGTTTCGATCACCTCGGCGTCGCGGATGGAGCCGCCGGGCTGGATCACCGCGCGCACGCCCGCGTCGATGGCGACCTGGAGCGCGTCGGAGAAGGGGAAGAAGGCGTCCGATGCCATGACGGAGCCGCGGGCGCGATCGCCCGCCTTGCGCACCGCGATGTAGGCGGAATCGACGCGGCTCATCTGCCCGGCGCCGACGCCGACCACGGCTTCGCCATGCGCCAGCACCAGGGCGTTCGAGCGCACATGCTTGGCGACCTTCCAGGCGAACAGCAGGTCCCGGCGCTGATCGGCCGTGGGCTCGGTGGTCGCGACCGTGAGCCCGGCCGGCGCCAGCAGCGAATCGTCGCGGGTCTGCACCAGGAGTCCACCCGAGAGGGAGCGCACGTCCCAGCCGGCGGCGGCCGGGCCGGTCCAGGGCCCGACGGCGAGCAGGCGACACTTCTTTCCCCACTTCACTCGGCGCGCGAGGATTTCGACCGCCTCGGGCGCGAACTCGGGCGCCACCATCGCTTCGAGGAAGTGTTCGGGCGCGGCGATCGCGTCGAGGGTCTCGATGTCCACGGGGCGGTTGAGGGCGAGGACGCCGCCGAAGGCGGAGACGGGGTCGGTTTCGTAGGCCTTCCAGAAGGCGGCGGCCAGCGTTTCCGCGCTGCCGACGCCGCACGGATTGTTGTGTTTCACGATGACGACCGTGGGGGCGTCGAACTCGCGCACGAGCGCGAGGGCGGACTCGAGATCGAGGAGGTTGTTGTAGGAGAGCTCCTTGCCGCTCAGGAATTCGCCGGAGGGAAGGCCGGGCCCGGCGGCGGCGGCCTCCTCGCGGTAGAGCGCGGCGAGCTGGTGGGGGTTTTCCCCGTAGCGCAGGTCCATGACCTTGGCGTAGGCGGGGGCGAAGCGTGGCGGGAAGGGCGAGTCGCCATGGGCGGGCGCGGCGGAGGCGGCGGGGCGCGACGCGTCGGCCGGGCGGGCGTGGGCGACCTCGCCGCCCGAACCGGTGGCCAGCCATTCGGCGATGGCGGCGTCGTAGTGCGCGGTGCGCTGGAAGGCGGCGCGCGCGAGCTCGAGGCGGCTGGCCTCGGACACGCCGCCCGCGGCGCCGGCCATTTCCTCGAGCAGGGGCGCATACTGCGCGGGGTCGGTGACGACGATCACGTCGCGCGCGTTCTTGGCGGCGGCGCGGATCAGGCAGGGTCCGCCGATGTCGATCTCTTCGACGACGGCGGCGCGTTCCAGACCGGGCCGGGCCGCCGCCTGCTCGAACTGGTAGAGGTTGACCACCACGAGGTCGATCGGGGAGATGGCGTGGGCTTCCATCTGGGAGACGTGCTTGGGGTTGTCGCGCACGGCGAGGATGCCGCCATGGACCTTTGGATGCAGGGTTTTCACCCGACCATCGAGGATTTCCGGGGAGCCGGTATAGTCGGCGATCTCGCGGACGGGCAGGCCGGCGTCGCGCAGGTGGCGCGCGGTGCCGCCGGTGGAGAGGATCTCGACGTCGCGCTCGACCAGCGCGCGGACGAAGGGGACCAGGCCCTGCTTGTCGGTGACGCTGACCAGGGCGCGGCGGGGGCGCACGACACGATCCTCGGGCATGCAGACCGTCCTCCGGCTACGACGGGGGCGAGGAGCGAAACGGGTGGAAAGAGAAACGGCGATTATAGCCGCGGCGGGCGGCAAGTCAACGAAAGGAGAGGAGAGGTGGCGCGGCGCGGCCGGCCAGGCAACCGGACCTGCGTGAGCAGAGATCCGCGGCCGGCGGATTGTGCGATTGGGTGATCGGGTGATTACGGCGTCCTGATTTGCGGCCGGGAATTCACGATTCTCAGCGGCAAGGAAACAAACCCCCAATCGGCCGGCCTACGGGTGAAGCGGGCCGCCGGGTGCATGTCCGGACCTGCATCCCGACCGTACCGCCCGCACGCATCGGCGACTTGGCCTCCGTCGTATCTCGTATCTCGTACTCGTACTCGTACTCGAATGCCCTGGGCGTTCGAGTACGAGTACGAGTACGAGTACGAGATACGAGATACGAGATACGAGCACGACGCAGGCGGTGGATTCGCTGAGTATGGCCGGTGCGGTCGAGATGCAAGAACGGACATGCACCCCGGGCCGCCGCACAGTTTGACACCCCGACAGGCGCATGCTATCATCCCGCCCCTTCCATTTACGGAGGATCGAGGGTGGATCGACAGTATCGCAAGCTCCCGTACCGCCTGAGCGAGGCGGCGCACCACTACGGCCCCAAGGTCCACATCCTGGCCGAACCCTATGCCATGAGCCTGCTGGCGCGTCTCTGCTCCCCCGAGGTCCGCCAGCCGGAAGTCAACACGCTGATCACGCTGCTCTACCAGCACCTGGTCGGCGTCGTCGCCAGCCGCGAGCTCGCGCGCCGCATCGCGCGCATCGACTCGCGCATGAAGGTGTACAATCCGGAGGGCGTCTACGAGGGCGAGGTGATCGATCCGGAGCAGAGCGCCATCACCGCCAGCATCGCGCGCGCCGGCCTCCTGCCCTCGCAGGTCTGCTTCGATACGCTCAACCACCTGCTCGGCCCCCTGAAAGTCCGGCAGGACCACATCTTCATGAACCGCAAGACCGACCGGCGCGGCCGGGTCGTGGGCGTGAACCTCTCCGGCTCGAAGATCGGCGGACCGGTCGCGGGCGCCATCGTGCTGATCCCCGACCCGATGGGCGCCACGGCCTCCTCCATGGACGCGACCGCGACCCTGTACAAGACGCGGCCGGAAGGCGCTCCCGCGAAGCTCGTGGCGCTCCATTGCATCGTGACCCCGGAGTACGTGAAGCGCATCCGCGCACAGCATCCCGACCTCGAAGTCTACGCCATCCGCCTGGACCGCGGGCTGTCCTCCCCGGAAGTGCTGGCGACCGTGCCGGGCGCCCGCTGGGACGAGGAACGCGGGCTCAACGACCACCAGTACATCGTGCCGGGCGGCGGCGGGTTCGGCGAACTGCTCAACAACGCGTCGGTGTGACGCGCTTTCCTGAGGTTTTTACCGGATGAAATCCCAGATCGAGCTGGTCCAGGGGGACATCACCGACGTGAAGGTGGACGCGATCGTCAACGCCGTGAACTGCGAACTGATCCTGGGCGGCGGCGTGTCGGGCGCGGTGCGGCGCAAGGCCGGCCAGTCGGTGGTGGACGAGTGCGCGAAGATCGGGACGATTCCGATCGGCGAGGCGGTGGTCACCGGGCCGGGCGCGCTGCCGTTCCAGTGCATCATCCACGCGGCGAGCATGTCGCTCGGGAACTGGGCGATGGAGCAGGGGGTGCGCGATTGCGTGAAGAACGCGCTGCGGCGCGCCGACGAGAAAGCGGTGAAGACCCTGGCCTTCCCGGCGGTCGGCACGGGCGTGGCGGCCTTCCCGATCGACCGCTGCGCGCGGATCATGTTCTCGATCATCCACGACCACCTGAAGACGGGCAAGTCGGGGCTGGAGAAGGTGACGATCGTGCTGGCGGACGAGAAGAAGCTCGCGATCTTCCAGGAACACTACAAAGCGATGCCTGAGTAAGGGCTCTGCCGGATGAGCCGCTTCGAGCGCCTCCTCGAACGTCGGCCGGAGAACGTCCGGAGACTCCTGGCGCGCGCGAGCAGGACCTGCCTGGTCTCGCCGCGGGAGCTCTATCCCGCCCTGGCGCCGCGCGGCTTCGTGCTCCCCTGTTTCGCGGTCGGCTGCCGGCATGCCCTGCCCGGCCTGCTGCGCGCCGCGGCGGAAGTCGACGCGGTCATCGGCATCCAGGCCCCCCCCGCGGAGTGCGCGGTCTCGGGCGGGCTGACCGGTCAGACGCCGAAGGAGCTGGCGAACGGACTCCTGGAGGCGGCGGAGCGGCTGCGGTTCGAGCCCCCGCTCGCGCTGCACGCGGAGGGCGTGCCGGTGGGCGCGGCGACGCCGGGCGAGATCGAGGCCGCGCGCCGCTCGATCGAAGCGTTCATCCATGCGGGATTCACCTCATTCCGCATCGATGCGGCCGGGCGGTCCACGGAGGAGAATGCGACCTGGACCGGCGATCTCGCGCGGCCGTGCGCCGAAGCCGGGCTCGCGCTGGAAGCGACCCTGGCGGGCGGAGCCGGCGCGGACCCGACGGGGGCGGCCGTGACCGCCGCCGCGCGCGCGCTTTCGTCCGGGTTGGCCGCCTGGCAGAGCCGGCCGCAGACGATCTGGTTCGAGGAGCCGCCTGCCGGGCCGGCGGCCGGCGGGCCGGCGGCGGGCGCGCCGGGCTGGCCCGCGACCCGGGCGCTGGTGGCGGCGCTGGACGCGAGCGGGATCGGCGTCGCCCGCCCGCTG
>JACRIP010000218.1 GCA_016220045.1 Planctomycetota bacterium | reverse complement strand
GTGGACAGTGGACAGTGGACAGTGGACAGTGGACGGTGGGCGGTGGGCGGTGGCCAGTGGACGGTGGACGGTGACAAGTGGCCAAGCGGAGGGCGGGCACCAGGGGCTGTCGCGCTCGGCGAACGGCAGGCCGAGCCGGGGCGGACACAGGGGTCCGCCCCAACGCCGACCCTCCGGCCCAGCAGTTCCGTCTTGCGGCAGCCTCCAGTGCCGGTTCTCACACCGTCCACTGGTCACCGACCACCGGGCACCGACCACCGGCCACCGTTCACTGGTCACCGACCACTGTCCACCGTCCACCGTCCACTGTCCACTGTCCACTGTCCACTGTCCACCGTCCACCGTCCACTGTCCACCGTCCTAGCGTGGCGGCCGGCGCGCCGCGAGCAAATGCGCTGGCTCCGCCGCGCGCGCCCGCCGCGCCCGCGCGCGCTCCGCCGCCGCAATCTCGCGCGACAGTCGCGCCAACCCGAGATTGCCCGGCGCGCCCGTGTGGCGCTTGCCCGCCAGGTTGGCCCGCGCCGCGCCCGCGCTCACCGGCGCCCGCGCCGCCTCCGGTGCATGCCGGATCTCGTCCGCGACCTGCCGGTACGCCGTGCGAAAGGGCACCCCCGCGCGCACCAGCTCCAGCGCCCGGTCGGCCGCATAGATCTCGCCCGTGCACGCCGCCAGACAGCGCTCGCGCCGCACCCCCAGCCGCCCCACGCACAGCGCCAGCACGGTCAGGCAGCGCCCGGTCCGGTCCAGCCCGCGCAGGAACGGACCCTTCGTGAGCTGCAGGTCCCGCTGGTACCCCGCCGGCAGCTTGGCCGCGATCCCCGCCGCCGCCGCCGCCTGCGCCGCCACCTCCGCCCCGCTCGCCCGCACCAGCTCCAGCGCGTCCGGGTTCTTCTTGTTCGGCATGATCGAGCTCCCCGTGCACAGCTCCTCCGGCAGCTCGAAGAAACCGAATTCCTCCGTCGAAAACAGGATCAGATCGCCCGCCAGCCGCCCGCCGTCCAGGAGCACCGTCGCGCACGCCGCCAGCGCCACCGCCTCGAACTTCCCCCGGCTGTTCTGCACCGCTAAGGTATTCGCCTGGACCTTCCGGAAGCGCAGGAGCCGCGCGACGTACTCGCGGTCGAGGGGCAGGGGAACGCCGTAGCCCGCCGCGCTGCCGAGCGGCGACTGGTCGAGCAGCTCGCCCGCCGCCCGCAGCAGCACCAGGTCGTCGAGCAGGTTCTCCGCCCACGCCCCCGCCCACAGCCCGACCGACGAGGGCATGCCGCGCCGCGTGTGCGTGTACCCGGGCATCGGCACGTCCGCGTGGCGGCGCGCGAAGGCCACGAGCGCCGCCGCCAGCGCCAGCGCCAGCTCCTCCAGCCGCAGCAGTTCCTTGCGCCCGTAGAGCCGCAGGTCCACCTGCACCTGGTCGTTGCGCGAACGCCCCGCGTGGATCTTCTTGCCCGCCGGTCCCAGCCGCTCCGTCAGCCAGTTCTCGACCGCCGTGTGAATGTCCTCGTCGACCGCGCTGACCTTGAACGACCCGCGCCGGTGCGCCGCCAGGAGCCCCACCAGCGCGCCGTGCAGCCGACCATACTCGCGCCCCGTCAGGACGCCGATGCGCGCCAGCCCCGCCGCGTGCGCGATCGAGCCGTAGACCTCCGACTCGGTCAGCCGCCCGTCCAGCTCCGGGTCCTCCCCGGTGCAGAAGGCCTGTACCACCGGGTCCACCCGTACGCCCTTGTCCCACAGCTTCGCCATCGTCTCAGCC
Source organism: Planctomycetota bacterium (assembly GCA_016220045.1). Lineage (GTDB taxonomy): Bacteria > Planctomycetota > MHYJ01 > WSZJ01 > JACPWG01 > JACRIP01. The sequence continues at coordinate 18,853 of JACRIP010000218.1, read as the reverse complement.
CTCGACCACGCGCCAGTGCGCCTGCCGCGGGTCGAGCCCTTCCAGGCCCATGCCCTCGTCCAGGCCGAGCATCAGGTTCATGTTCTGCACCGCCTGCCCGCTCGCCCCCTTCAGCAGGTTGTCGATCGTCGAAATCACCACCAGCCGGCCGGTGTCGTCGGCCTCGAACCCGCCCAGCGCGCAGCGGTTCGTCCCCTGACTGTCGCGCAGCTCCGGCACCCGGTCGAGCACCTGCACGAAGCGTTCGCCTGCGTACGCCGCCGCCACCACCGCCCGCGCCCGCGCCGCTTCCGCCGGCCGTGCGAGCAGCAGATGCGCCGTGGTCAGGATGCCGCGGAAGAGCGGCAGCACGTGCGGCGTGAACGAGACCTGCGTCTCCAGGAACCGCCTGATCTCCTCCACGTGCTTGTGCTGCGTGAGCTTGTAGGGAATGAGGTTGCCGGCGTGGTTCTTCGGGTCATTCGTGTAGGAAGGCGTGCGGCCGGCGCCGCTCCAGCCGCTCTTCGCGTCGAAGATCGCGTGGCGCACCAGCCCGGCGGCGACCAGCGGGCGCGCGGCGAGCAGGCAGCTCGTGACGTAGCAGCCGGGATTGGCGACCAGGCGGGCGCCACGGATGCGCTCGCGGAAGAACTCGGGCAGGCCGTAGACCACGTCGGCGTCGGCGCGGAAGTCGCGCGAGAGGTCCACCACCCGCATGCGCGCCGCCAGCCGCGGCGCCGCCGCGCGCGCGTACCCGTCGGGCATCGCCAGGAAGACCAGGTCGAGCCCGCGCCGGTCGAGCTCCTCGACGGAGAGCTCCGCGAAGCGGTGGTCTCCGGTGAAGTCCGGATAGAGGTCGCGCACCGGACGACCGGCCATGCTCGCGGAGTGGAGCGCGGCGAGTTCGACCTGGGGGTGGGCGGCGAGCAGGCGGATCAGTTCGAAGCCCGTGTAGCCGCTGGCGCCGACGATCCCGATGCGGTAGGTCATTTCAGGCAACGACCTGAGCCAGCGGCAGGGTGAAGACGAAGCGCGAGTCGCCGTCGCCCAGGTTCTGCAGCACGATCGAGCCGTCGTGGACGCGCGCGGTCAGCCCGACCAGAAGCAGCGAAAAACCGCGGTCCAGCACGTAGCCCGCCTCCCGCGCCTTCACCGGCCCCTCCGGCAGGAAGATCACCGCGCACAGTTCGTCCGGCACCACCATCCCCTTGAACGCGATCACCGCCTCGACCAGCCCCTTCTCCGGCACCGGCCGGATCGCGATCCGCGCCAGGCTGTCCTCCGCGCACTTGAGGGCGACTTCCAGCAGAATCGCCAGCGAACGGTTGATCAGCCGCGCTTCGGCCAGAATCGGCGCGCTCCCGGTCGCCGCCTCGGCGCGGATCTCCTTCGTGCGCATGTGGTCCGCACGGCTCAGGATGTCCACCGTCTGGACCGCCAGGTCCTCCAGCTTGCACGGCTCCTTCACCGCGATCTGGCTCCCCGCCTCCAGGCGCACCACCTCCCGCAGGTCGCCCAGCATCTGCAGCATGTCCCGGCAACTGCGCTTGATCGCCCCCATCGCGCGCAGCATCTTCTCGTCGAACTTCGCCTTGAACAGCTCCATGATGTTGACGTTGCCCTGGATGCCCGACAGGTAGTTGTTCAGGTCGTGCACCAGCGCCCGCGTCAGCTCTTCCTTCAGCAGCTTGCCCACCTGCGGGACCTTGCTCGCCGCCGCCAGCTCCCGCTGCAAGGTGTTCTGCCGGGTCAGGGAACGCACCCGCGCCTGTAACTCGTGCGGGTCGATCGGTTTCAGCAGGAACTCGTCCGCGCCCGCCTCCAGCCCCTGGATGCGGCTGTCCCGGTCGTCATTCGCCGTGATCAGGATCACCGGCCACAACGCCGTCGCCGGATTGCCTTTCAGCGCCCTGCACAGATCGATCCCGCCCATGTGCGGCATCACCACGTCCGCAATCACCAGATCCGGCTTCTCGCGCTGCGCCCGCTCCAGCCCCTGCCGCCCGTCCTCCGCCGTCACCACGTCGAATTTCAGAAACTCCAGATACGAGCTCAGAAACTCGCGGATTTCCAGCGAATCGTCGACGACCAGGACCTTCTGATTCGGTCCCGCTTCGGCGGACTCCATGCGCAAAACTCCTCGGAATGGGTCGAAGCACTCTACCAGGGAGCCGCGCCGCGAGTCAAAGGAAATGGCCCGCGCATATTCGTGAGTGCGGGGGCGAAACGCGGCGCGGAGCAGCCGCGATTTTCTCAAACGGATTCTCCCCTCCATCGTATAGGGGAGCGCTTGGCCGACCCTGGGGGGCAGGGCGTCGCGTTGGCGCGGCGCCCCTCGATGGGGATCGGGAGCGGAAATTTCGGGCACACGCCCAGGTCTGACTCGGAGGCAATCGACTATGAAGCGTTGGTCTTCCGCGATGGTGCCGCTGGTGGCGGCTGCGCTCTTCGCCGGCAATGTGATGGCGCAGGCGGAGAATCCCGAAGCGGCCCGCGAGCGCGCCCTGCGCGCCCGGGTCTTCTCGCAGGTGGACAATCAGCTCGCGAGCGAGGCGGATCGCGTGCGCGCGGCGCTCGCCGGCCTGCTCGACCAGGAACTGGCCCAGAACGCCCCGCCCAAGGGCGAAAAGGGCGCCAAGGGCGGCGCGTCGGACGCCTCCAAACCCGCGCCGGCCGAGGCCGCGCCCGGGTGGTTCGGCGTCGCCGTCGAGCCCCTCCAGCCCTCCCTGCGTGAGTTGCTCGACCTGCCCGAGGACGTCGGCGTGCTGGTCAGCGGCGTCGTCCCCAAGAGCCCCGCGGATGCGGCCGGCCTCGAAGCCAACGACGTCCTGCTCCGCTTTGCCGGCGAGGAAGTCGGTTCGCCCCAGGCGCTGATCGACCTCGTGCGCCAGCACAAGGCCGGCGACGCCGTCAAGGTGGTCCTGTTGCGATCCGAAAAGAAGCACGAGATCGCCGTCAAGCTGGGCGCGCGTCCCGCCGTGCCCGGCGCGATCGCCGCGGTCCCGGCCGAGAAGCCGGCGGAGAAGCCGGTGGCCAAGCCCGCTGAGAAGCCCGCCGCGAAACCGGCGCCCGCCCCGGCTCCGGCCGCCGCCGCCAAGGGCGCGGAAGCCGAGTGCACGGATTGCCAGGCGGAAGGCAAGCCGGAGGGGGAGTGCCCCGAGTGCGTCAAGAAGGCCGCTGCCGGCTCACCCTGCCCGCAGTGCCAGGAGCGCGCCGCCGCCATGGCCGCGGTGAGCGGAGTCCCGCAGGCGCCCGCCGGAGATGACGGCGACGACGCCGACGACGAGAGCGAAAAGGCCCCCGCCAAGAAGGCTCCGGCCGGCGCGAACCAAGAGCATGGCTGGCTCGGCGCCATGATGGCCGCCCTGCCCGAGGACGAGGACGAGACCGGCGTGATCGTCCAGAAGATCCTGCCGAACGGTCCGGCGGCGAACGCCAAACTGCAGGAGAAGGACATCATCGTGTCCTTCGCCGGCAAGGAAGTCGGCCATCCGGCGCAGCTTCTCGACCAGGTCAAGAAGACCAAGCCGGGCCAGCAGGTAAAGATTGTCGTGCTGCGCGGCGGCAAGAAGCACACGCTGACCCTGGAGATGGGTCACAAGCCGGGCGGCATGCCCCCGGCCGGACCCGTCGCCGCGGACCGCCAGCACGCCCGCGCCCCCAAGGCGTCGGACGCTGGCAAGGATGGCGCGAAGGACGGCGGCAAGAATGCGGCCGAGCTGCGCAACAAGATGAAGAAGTTCCTCGACCACGTGGCCGAGGACGGCAGCGACGAGGGCAAGGACGACGGCAAGCCCGCCGGCGTCAAGCAGCCCGCCGCGAAGAAGCCCGCTCCGCAGACCGGCAAGAAGCACGAGAACGCCGCCAAGCCCCGCGACCAGATCCGGGAATTCCTGGATCGCCTGATCTCCGGCGAGGACCGCGAGAAACTCGGCGAATGGGCTGAGCGCCTGAAGGCTCTCGGCGAGATGGCCGAGCAGTTCTTCGAGGAAATCTCCAACCAGGGCAAGTCGGACGACGAGTTCGGCGACGAGCAGGGCGAGGAGAATCCCTTCAACCTGAAGAACCTTCAGGAGAGCCTGAAGACCCTGCGCGACTGGACCGAAAGCGAAGAGGGCCGCAACGCCCTGCGCGAGGCGGGCGAGCAGGCCAAGAAGCTGGTCGAAGAGTGGACCGGGAAGAAGGGCGGCAAGGGCGGTGCCCCGGACTGGCTGAAGGACCTCAAGCTCGACGACCTCCTCAAGGACTTGAATGAGGCCCGCGAGCAGATCGAGAACCTGCGCAAGCAGATCGATCCCAAGGACGTCCAGAAGCAGCTCGAAGGCCTGCGCAAGAACATCACCCCGAAGGACCTGCAGAAGGGCATGAAGGAACTCGACGAACTCCGCAAGAACTTCAAGCCCGGGGACATCAAGAAGCGGATGGAGCAGGTCGAGGAGCTGCGCAAGACCATCAAGCCGGAAGACCTGAAGAAGGGGATGGAGCAGATCGAGGAACTGCGCAAGACGATCAAGCCCGAGGACCTGAAAAAGGGCATGGAAATGATCGAGGAAATGCGCAAGAACATCAAGCCCGAGGACCTCAAGAAGGGCATGGAGCAGATCGAAGAGCTCCGCAAGAACATCAAACCCGAAGACATCCGCAAGGGCATGGAGCAGATCGAGGAGCTCCGTAAGAACATCAAGCCCGAGGACATCGAGCGCGGGATGAAGGAGTTCTCGGAGCTGCGCAAGCAGTTCGAGGGCATCCGCAAGGGCGAGCGCGGTCCGGAGCTCAAGGAAGCGCTGGACGCCCTGCGCAAGGCCGGCGAGATGTCGCCGAAGGACCGCATGGAGCGGCTTCAGCAACTGCGCAAGCTGATGGAGAAGATCCGCGGCGGCGCCGATCGCGACGAGGACGAGGACGCCGACGAGGATGCGGACGAAGCCGACGCGCCGAAGGTCGAGAAGAAGCCGGCGAAGGGGCCGGCGGCCGCGGCGAAGAAGCACGAACAGGACGCCAAGGCAGCCGCCGAAAAGCAGGCCGCGGCCAAGGACGCCGACGAGGACGCGGACGAAGCTGAGGACGAAGGGGAGGAGATGGGGGATCTGCCCGAGGTGACCGCCGAGCGCGTTCCCGCCTACCTCGGGATCGGACCGGAGGACGGTGAAGAGGGCGGCGTGCTCGTCGCCTCCGTCACCGAGGATTCACCCGCCTCTGAGGCCGGCCTCCAGGAAGGCGACTGCATCGTCAGCTTCAACGGCAAGAAGGTCGCCGACGTGCGCGGCATGATCGACCTGGTGGCGGCCTGCAAGCCCGGCCAGAAGGTCGCGATCACGGTCGAGCGCGACGGCAAGCGCGTCAAACTCCACGCCACCCTGGGCGCCCGCGGCGGCGCCAACCCCGAACCGAAGTTCATCTTCCCTTTTAGTTGCACCGCCGACCCGCTCGCCGATGCGGTCTCGGCGGTACAGTCCCTCGGCATGTACGCGCCCCCGACGACCGGCGAGGACGCGGGCGAGTCTCTTGACCAGGAGAGCGTGTCGGCCGATGCCGATGCGACCGGCTCGGCCCGGCCGGTCCTCCTGATCCCGGCGCGCACCGTGCGCGCCGGCGCGGAGGCGGCGGCGAGTCCCAGCGCGGCCCCCGCGACGCCCTCGACGCCCGCGATCATTCCCGGCCGGCCGCAGACGCCGGACGGCGATCTCAAGGAGCTCTCCGACTCCATCCAGCGCCTGGATCAGGTCGCCGCCATGGCGAAGATGATGCGCAACTGGGCGAAGAACCAGGAGTTCTTTCTTGCGCTGACCAACCGCGAGGACAAGGTTCTCTTCAAGAAGAAGGTCGATCCGGACTACCTCATCGGAATGGTGCGCAAGTACGGCCCCAACCTGATCAAGAACCTGATGGCCGCGCCGCCGACCGACGCGAGCAAGCCCGCCGACTGCATGGAGCCCTGCTGCGTCGCTCGCCGCGCCGGCCATCCGGCCGCGTTCTCGGGTGATGCGCGTAGTGCGTCGACGGTCCAGACCGTGGCGTTCCGGCCGGCCGGCCGCACGCACGCCGCGGTGCCGCGCGATCGCGCGGAGGCCGAGGAAGAGTGCGACGAGTGCGAGGAGGGTTGCCCAGACTGCGAGGCCAAGGGCGGGCATGACGCCCACCGGCCGAGCGCCCCGTCCGCGCGCGGCAACGCCCCCTTCCGTATTCGTATTCTGCGCGAAGCAGCGGGTGAGCGCGCGCCGCAGCACCTGGCCATCGAGAAGAGCGAGCACGTCGGCCCCGGCCGCGTCCACGTCCAGAAGCGGGTGATCGTGGTCGACACCGACCAGGCCGAGCGGGCGCACGGGCGGCCCGAGGCCGGTCCCGCCGCCGGGCGCGGCGACCAGCCCCACGGTCGCCGCAACTCGGGCGCCCGCATCGAGTGGCGCTCCACCGGCGACGATGACGATGATGATGATGATGATGATGATGACCGCGCGGAGTGGCGCGGAGCCCACGACGACGACGAGGACGACGACGACGACGGCGAAGAGCCGACGTGGCACGAGGCCCTGCGCGATCTGTTCGAGTCCGCGGCCCCGCGCGGCGGGCGCTTCCACGGACCCGGCATGGAGCGCCTCCACGATCTGCTCCAGCAGCTCTTCGAGCGCCACAATCCGGGCCGGCAGTTCCACGCCGAGCACGGTGATCACGGTCGTGGCGGCCCGGGCGCCGGCGAGTTCCGGCTGTTCGAGCGCCGCGTCCCCGGCCCCGAGGCGGGTTCCCGCCGCGGATCGGACCGCGACGTTTTGTTCTTCCGCTTCGGTGGCCCCAGCGACGGGCGTGACGGCGCTCCGCACGGACGCGACGGCGTGGCCGATCGATTCCCCGCGGACCACGAGCGCGATCACGTTCTCTTCTTCCGTGACCTGCCGGAAGGTTCCCGCCCCAACCTCCGTCGTCTTCCGGCGGATGGGCCGCGCGCCGGAGCGCGGTCGCGCCGCAGCGCTCCCGGGACGCATGAGGCCCGCGATCGCCGCGCCGGCGCCCGCGAATGCCCCCTGGGTTTCGGCCGCTGCCCGATGGGTGGCGAGTGCCCGATGGCCGCAGGTCGCGCGCCGGAACGCCGTGAAGCCCCGGCCCGCCGCCGCAAGAACGCCCCCACACCCCGCCGCGGCCACGGCCAGGGTCAGCCCGAGGGCCACGGGCCGCACCTCGAAATCTAGCTCCCAGCCGGCCACCCTCCCGACGGCCTGGGGCGACCGCGCGTCGTCCCGGGCCGTTCGGTTTTTGACCTGCCGCGTTCCTTCGCTATAATGGCGCCCCCGACGCCGGGGATCGTCCCCCGGCCGAAGGCCTCCCCTCGTCAGGTGCGCCCCCGATGTCCAGGACCGACGCGGAGCTCCTGCGCGACGTCCAGAACGGCTCGCAGCCGGCCTTTCGGGAGCTCGTCGAGCGCTACCAACAGCGCGTCTTCTGGACCGCCAAAAACGTCGTCCACGACGCGGACACCGCCCAAGACGTTGTCCAGGACGCCTTCCTGCGCATCTACCAGGCGCGGATGAATATCGACCCCGACCGGAAATTCTTCTCCTACCTCTACGAGGTCGTCGTCAACCTCTGTATCGACCGCCTGCGCAAGGAGGGCGGTGTCAAGAAGGTCGCCCTCGACGACGTCGGCGATATCGGTCACGACGCGCCCGGCCCCGACCTCCACGCCGAGGCCGGCGAACTTAGGCAACACGTCGCCTCCGTGCTCGCCCGGCTGCCCGAAAAATATCGCTCGGTCATCGCCCTCCGCGATCTCCAGGGCTTCACCTGTGAGGAAATCTCGGACCTCCTCAAGGTCAACAGCGCGACCCTGCGCTGGCGCCTTCACATGGCGCGCAAACAATTCAAGGAGATTTGGGAATCCGCGCCCCGGCCGGCGCCTTCATGAGGGGTGATCGCGAACGCCGCACGGGGTGCCCGGACAACCGTCACTGCCAATGCAACGCAAACAGCGAGAACTCTTGGGATCGCGGGCGTCCTCGCCCGCGCCTCGCCCGCGCGCAGGGCCACACCTCGTGGTTCCCGGGCGAGCGCACTCCGCCGCAAGTTGTGAAGTCACCCATGCGCCGGCCCCAAGCACCGTAGATCGGCCACGCAGCTCGTTGGTAGTCCCGCCTTCCGAGGCTGTCGAAAAAGGGTCGCGCCGGCCCCCCGCGCGGCGTCTGTCGAACATCGTCCTGTAGGGGCGGCCCTTGTGGCCGCCCCCATCGTGGCCGACCCAGCAACGGTTGCAGGCCTTGCCACCATGGGGCGGGCACAAGGCCCGCCCCTACAACACCGCGGGTTCTGCGAGATCCACCACCCGTTTCGGACCTTTTGCGACAGCCTCTTCAGGCGGAACGATGGGCCATTTGCGATACGTCTTCGGCGTAAGCTGCGCCCGAAGAGGGTGTCGCAAAAAGGGGCGGGTCCGGCCACCCCGTGTCCGCCCCGCCGGCTCCCCGATTCCGCCCTTCCGGCGCCGGTTGCGACCGCCTCTACTTCTGGGATGGGAGCCTTCTAACGGTCTCCGGCAATCGTGGTGCAGCCCTTCCCCCTACGCGCTCCGCGCCTCGGGGGACAGGTCCGGCCCGCACCGAAGGGCCAACGATCGTTGCCTTTTGCGACCGCCTCACGTAGCTCCACCCAAACGTTTTTCGCCGGCCCCCGTATAGGTAGCCAAGGAAACCCACTGCGGCATTGGTCCGGGCATGCGACCGCCCGCGCGCCCGCGCGCGTGTCCCCCCCGCGCGCCCGCCGGACCGACCGCCCGCCGCAGGCAGCGATGCAGTCGAGAGTACCCGCCATGCAGTGCCACGAGGTCGAACGGCTGTTGCCCCTCCTCAGCTCCGATGCCCTGCCGGCCGCCGCGCGCGGCGAGGTCGAGGCGCATCTGGACAACTGCCCCTCCTGCGCCGCGTTGGCCTTCCCCGCGGCCGACGCCGCCGGAGGCGCCGCCGCATGCACCGCCATCCAGACCCTCCTCCCGCTCCACGCCGGGAACGACCTGGCCGCCGATCAGGAGCGCGCCGTCGCGCACCACCTCGCCGGGTGCAACGCCTGCGCCGCGCGGAGCGATAGCTACCGCTCCGCTCTCGCCGGCCTCGCCGACCTCGCACGCGAGTCCCGCCCGGACCTGTTCTGGCGCACCCTGGCCGACCGCATCATGGACCGCGTCGCCCGCGAGGCCGAGGCCGCTGGCCGCGCCCCCGCCATCCCGCTCGCTCCCGCCCATGCGGCGGCCCCCGCTCTCGCGCCCCATGCCGTAGCCCCGCCCGCCGGCCGGCTCCTCGTCCTCGCACGCTTCGGCCGCCGCGCCGCCGCGGTCGCCGCCATCTTCGTCGTGGGCATCGCCCTCGGCTTCCTCGTGATGAAGGCACGTTCCGCGGCCCTCCCCGGCGGCGCCGGGGGTGGCTCCGAGTTTGCCCGCTTGCCGCAGGCCGGCCCGGCGACCGAACCGTCGCTCGGCCTCGGCGCCGGTTCGGATCCCGACGCCCACTCGCTCCGCCCGCTCTTCCCGCGTCTGAGCGCGCCCGTGACCGCCGCCTCCACGGCCGCCCGCGTCCCCCGTACCTTCGGCCTCCGCGACCTCCGCGTCGGCCTCGTCGGCGCCCCCACCTCCGCAGGCCTCGAAATGATCGCTCCTTTCCACGCCCCCGACCAGGCCTTCTCCCTCGACGAGATCCGCCCGCTCGCCGACGAGGAACTCTCCGCCGGTTACTGATCCGCTTTTCGGTAGTCCTGCCATGCGCTCCACGCCCCGTTGGCCCCGCCTCGCCGCGCTCGCCCTCCTCCTCGCCGTCGGCCCCGCGCTCGCGCCCGCCCCGGTCCCCGGCGCCGCGCAGTCCTGCTACGGTGAAGACCTCGGAAAGATGGAGGCGGAGTTCGTCGCCCTCGTGGACCAGCTCCGCCCCGCCGTCGTCTCCGTCACCGCGCGCTTCGGGTTCCGCAGCGAGGAATCCGAGACGCCCGCAGCCCCGCCGGGTGGCGAATCGCCGGACGGTGAGCCCGGCCCCGGCGGCAAGGACGCTCCCCGGGAGCCCGATGACTCCGCCTCCTTCCGCTGCACCTTCTCGGGCGTCATCGTCGAGGCCGATGGCATCATCGTCACCACCGCCGGCGCCGTCGATGGCGCGCGCGCCGTCGAAGTCCAACTCCTCGATGAGACCCGCTACCCGGCCACCATCCTGGGCTTCGACCGTCGCACCAACCTCGGAGTGCTGCGGATCGCCGCCAAGGGACTGCCCGCGATCCGCTTCGCGCCCGCCGCCGGCACCCGGGTCGGCTCCTGGGTCGTCGCCGTCGGCAATGCCTTCGGACTCAATCACTCGATCTCCCACGGTCTCGTCAGCGGCCTCGATCGCAATCTCGGCGCGGGCCCGCGCATCTACACCGGCATGATCCAGACCACGGCCCCGATCAATCCCGGCGACGCCGGCGGCCTCCTCGCCAACCTCAAGGGCGAATGCATCGGCATCATCTCCTCCACCTACCAGCGCGCGCCCTCCTCCGCCAGTTTCGGCCGCATGATGGACGAATTCTCCCGTGACCTCGACCTGCCGGAAATGCTCCGCCAGTTGATGGAGGCAGGTCCCGGCAAGGGCGATGCCGCCGCCGCCGCGACCGCGCCGGAGAAGACCGAAGAGATGTTCCGCCGCATGTGGCGCAAGATGCGGGAGCGTCGTGCCCATGCCGCCGGCGCCGTGGGCGAAAGCCCGGCAGGCGCCTTCGGCGGCGCGCCCGGCGCCGGCGGACCGATGCTCGGCGCCGAAGGCATCAACTTCGTCACTCCGGCAGATACCGTAGCGCTCGTCGTGAAGCGCATCGTCGCCACCGGCAAGATGGAGCGCGCTCGCCTCGGCGTGCGCCTCCAGCCCCCCGATGCGGCCTTGCGCGCTCAGCTCGGCCTGCCCACCGGCACCGGCCTCCTGGTCGCCGACCTCGAACGCGGCGCCCCCGCCGAGGCCGCCGGCGTGCGCCCCTTCGATGTCATCATCGCCCTCGACGGCAAGCCCACCGGCCGCCTCAGCGACCTGGAGCGCCGGCTCGCGGAAATCGTGCCCCCCAGCGAGGTCAGCATCTCGGTCCTGCGCAACGGCGAAACCCTCGCGTTCACGATCAAGCTCGATGTCCGTCCGCCGGATGAAAGGTAGTGCTCTCAGCTCCTGCGTCGCCCTCGGAGTACGGCGCTCGCGCGGGGAGCTTGTAGTCCCGGGCTTCAGCCCGGGTTCGTCGCCGGCCTTCAGGCCGGCACTCTGTGGCCGCGCATCGGCCCCGGCCCGCGTCTCGCCGGCGCAGATGCCGGCCCTTCGCGATCGGCCGCGCCCCTGTCCATGGCTGTGTTTTTCCGCGGGAGGCCTCCGATGAATCTTCAACGTCTCGTCCTGGTCAGCGCCGTCGCCTTCGCCCTGGCCGCCGCCTTCGCGCTGCGGCTCGGTGCCCAGGACGCCGCCCCGCCCCGCGAGGAGGTCGATGCCCTCCTCCGCAAGCTCGGCTCCAGCGACCCCCTGGTCCGCGACGAGGCCACCGCGGCGCTCCGCAAACTCGGTCCCGCCGCCGTCCCCGCCCTCCAGGAAGCGGCCCAGAGCGGTGACGCCGAAGTCGCCACGCGCGCCGGCCAACTGCTGCGCGAGATCGAAAAGCCCCAGGCCGACGCAGCCGACCGCGCCGCCTCCGCCCGCGGTCGCGCCGGCCGTGGCCGCGGCCCCGGCTGGCCCGGCGGCCTCCGCCAGGGCTTCAGCGTGACCTTCGGCGGACCCGGCTCCGTCCAGATCCAACAGGACGCGAACGGCCATGTCCGCGTCGCCGTCACCCAACAGAAGGACGGCAAGAGCATCACCGAGGTCTACGAGGCCGACAGCGCCGAGGAGTTCAAGCAGAAGTATCCCGAAATCGCCAAGAAGTACGGCGTGGGCGGCCGCGGCGGATTCACCGTGCCCGGCTTCGACATGCACATCTTCGACCCCTTCAACGGCGAATCGGAAGACCTGGACCAGGCCGGCAAGGACTTCCAGAAGCGCCTCCAGGAGTCGCTCTCGGGCGGCATGCAGGGCCTGGGCAAGGAAATCCAGGAAATGCTCCGCCGCCTGGAGCGCGAACTCCAGGGCGGACGTCGCCGCCGCGCGCAGCCTCGTGAGGAGGAGCAGTCCGGCGAAGACCTGCTGCCGCCCGACGAGGACGAATCCGCTGCCGCCGCGCCGCCCATGACCGACCCCGGGAGCGCGGACGCAGAGGATGCCGACGCCGCCGACCCGGACGAAGACGCCGACCAACCGGCCGCGCCGCCCCAGCCGCAGCGCCGCTCCGGAAAGGCCCCGCGTCCGGCAACGCCGCTGAAGCCCGCTCCGCGCGAGCTCGGCCTCGGCGTCGAGTTCATCGAGCCCGCCCTGCAGGCGCACCTCGGACTCGGCAGCGAGGAGGGCGTCCTGGTCAACGAAGTCAAGCCCGACTCCCTCGCCGAGCGCACCGGCTTCTCGCGCTACGACGTCATCCTGTCGATTGACGGCCGTCCGGTGACGACCCACTTCGAGTTCCGTCGCATGGTCCTCGAAGCCCTGGCCGCGGGTAAGGATTTCTCCGTAGAACTCATCCGCGGCGGCAAGCGCCAGACCCTGGTCGTCAAGTCGGCGCCCGCCGCCGAACCCAAGTAGCCGTCCGCGGCGGCGGACCGGGAGCGCCCTGCGCGGCGTGTCCGGTTCCGCCGCCCCTCCCGGTAGTCGCGCAGGCATGTACTCCTGGATCCCTCCAGCCGGGGATCTCGAATCGACGACCCGAACCAAGGCTAGAAGCGGCCGCCCTCGACGAGATTCGTCGTAGGGGCGACCCTTGTGGTCGCCCTCGCTCCCGCAAGCAAGGTTCGCGCGCCTGCGGGGCGGGCGCAGGTAGGGCTCTGGGTCCGGGTCTAGTGTCCTGTCACCATCGATTCTTCCGGTCGGCGTAGGGGCGCCTCGTGAGGCGCCCCGAGGGGCCACGGATTGAACGACCCCAAGCAACGACGTTGACGGGACACTCGCCCATTTTCGGGTCGTTGTTTCGAATAGCCTTCAAGTAGTTGCGCGGCGCGGTTCGCCACGTGTTGCCCGGTGAGCTGTTCAGGGCCTGCTCTCACGCCGGCCACTGGCCACTGCTCACCGGCCACTGACGGACTGCCGGCCGATCGTGGCCCGTTTGGGTTTCGGGCGCGAGCCCGAGTTGGAGATTGCCGCCATGTTTGCCCGGCGCTGGGTTCTCGTCGTGGTGCTTCTGGCCGGCATGGCCGCGGGCGCCGTCCTCTCGAAATACGCCGAGCTGTCGCCGACCGTCGCCGACGACCGCGAGGCCGACCGTCTCGCGGCAGACCTGGTCCAGCTCCAGAATACCTCCAAGGCCTTCACCACCGTCGCCAAGCTGGTCGGCCCCTCCGTAGTGGGCATCAGCCTGAAACGCCACGTCCTCATGGACCAGGACGATCCCTTCGCCTGGATGTTCGGCCAGATGCAGCAGGGCACCCAGGCCTCCCTCGGCACCGGCGTGATCGTCGATCGCGAGGGCTACATCCTCACCAACAACCACGTCGTCGAGGGCGCCGGCGAGATCCGCGTCACCCTCGCCGACCAGCGCGAAATCGCCGGCATCGTCGTCGGCACCGACCCCGACTCCGATCTCGCCGTCGTCAAGATCGCCGACAAAAACCAGCGCCCCGCCCGCCTCGGCGACTCCGACGTCGTCGAAGTCGGCGAGTGGGTCGTCGCCATCGGCAATCCCTTCGGCCTCTCCCAGTCCGTCACCTCCGGCATCGTCAGCGCCAAGGGCCGCTCCAACGTCGGCGTCGCCCAGTACGAGGGCTTCCTCCAGACCGACGCCGCCATCAACCCCGGCAACAGCGGCGGGCCTCTCGTCAACCTCCGCGGCGAAGTCATCGGCATCACCACCGCCATTCTCAGCCGCTCCGGCGGCTACCAGGGCATCGGCTTCGCCATCCCCATCAATCGCGCCAAGTTCGTCATGAAGAAGCTCATCGAGGGCGGTCGCGTCAACCGCGGCTACCTCGGCTTCGTCGGCTCCGACGTCAACGCCAACCTCGTGGACTGGGTCAACCAGTACTACCAATTCGACCTCAAGGACCTGAGCGACCTCTGCAAACTCCTGCGCATCCCCGAACCCAAGGGCACGTTCGTGGTCCGCGTCGAAAAAAAGACGCCCGCCGCCAACGCCGGCGTCAAGGAGGGCGACCTCATCGTCGCCTTCGGCGGCAAGGACGTGAAGAACTACCAGGAGTTGCGCGACCAGATCGCCGTCGCCGAAGTCGGCTCCCAGGTGGCCGTCCGCGTCCTGCGCGACGGCAAAGAAGTCGATCTTACGGTCGTCCTCGGTCAGCGTCCGCGCACCCGTCGCTAGCCTCCGTCGCCTTGCCGGGAGTCGCCCGATGCCCGCCGACGCCCCCGCGCCTACTCCCGCCCCCCCTCCGGCCGGGTTTACCCATCTCCGCCCCGACGGCAGCGTGAACATGGTGGACGTCGGCGCCAAGCCCGCCACCGAGCGCGTCGCCGTGGCCGGCGCCGCCGTCCTGCTTCGCCCCGAGACCCTGCGCGCGATTCAGGCGAACACCGTGGCAAAGGGCAACGTCTTCGAGACCGCCCGCATTGCCGGCCTCCAGGCCGCCAAGCGTACGGCCGAGCTCATTCCGCTCTGCCACCCGCTGCGCCTGACGCATGTCGCGATTGACTTCGCGGTGCTCGGGCCGGGGCGCATCGGCATCCGTGCCACGGTGAGGGCGCACGACCGGACCGGGGTCGAAATGGAAGCCCTCACCGCCGCCGCGGTCGCCGGTCTCACCATCTACGACATGTGCAAGGCGGTTGATCGGGAAATGACCCTAACCGACCTCTGCCTGCTCGAGAAGTCCGGCGGCAAGAGCGGCGCCTTCCGCCGCGCCGAGTCCGCCGGCGGCGTCGCCCCCGCGGTGGCCGAGCCCGACCCGCCGAGTTGCCCCGGCGCACGCGCGACCTAGTGTCCTGTCTACGCTAATCCTGCAGGTTGGCGTAGGGGCGGACCCCTGTGTCCGCCCCGGGGTGGCCCGGCCAGTGCCTTTTGCGACAGCCTCTGAAGGCGGAACTACCAACGGGCGGGCCTTGCGAGCAGCGTTTTTCGGCCTGGCGACCCCGCTTGCCCGAGCGCGATCAGCGTTGTAGTGCTTGACCCAGAAGCGCGCAACCCCGGAGTTGAAATGGAAGGCCCACCTCCCCCTGCTCCCCGACCCCTGACCCCTGACCCCCGACCCCTGACCCCTCCGCACCCCCCGCCGGCCCCGCCCCCTGGCCCTCCTCCCGCCGCCCCCGGCGTCCTCCCCCCGCCCCCGCCCGCCCTCTCCCGTCGCCAGTGGGCCTGGGTCGCATTCCTCCTCTTCATCGCTCTCACCCTGCGCCTCCCTCTCGTCTGGATCCTCGCCCCCCACCCGTTCTTCGCCGAACTCGTCGGCGACGCCGCCAGCTACGACCGCTGGGCGCGCGAGGTCGCGGCCGGCGACCTCCTGGGCTCCAGGATGTTCTTCCAGGATCCGCTCTATGCCTGGCTGCTCGGCGCCTTCTACCGCGGCGCCGGCCCCCGGCTCGAGCTGGCGCGCGCAGCTCAGGTCTTCGCCGGGGTCGCAGGCCTGTTCGCCCTCTTCCTCGCCGCGCGCCGCCTCGCCGGCGTGCCCGTCGCCTTCTGCGCGCTCCTCCTCGGCGCCTTTGCCCGCCCCCTCGTCTTCGCCGATGTCCTCCCGCTCAAGGAGGGCCTGGCCGTCGCCGCCCTCGAATTCGCCCTGCTGGCGCTGGCCGCCGCCGGCGCTCACCCCCTCCGCCTCCTCGGCGCCGGCGCCATCCTCGGCGCCGCCGGCCTGCTCCGCGGGAACCTCCTCCTCCTCGCCCCGCCCTGCGCCGCCCTCCACGCCCGCGCCCCCCGCCGCGCCGCCGCCCTCCTCCTCGGCGCCGCCCTCTGCGTCCTCCCGGTCACCCTCCGCAACCTCTACCTCGGCGATCGGGTCCTCACCACCTACGGTTTCGGGATCGCCCTCTACGTAGGGAATAACCCGGAGAACGACTCCGGCCGCTACCGCCCCCTCTCCTTCCTCGACGCCGCCAACGTCGATTCCGAGGAGGCCGGCTTCCGCGGCGAGGCCGAGCGCCGACTCGGCCGCTCCCTGCGCGCCTCGGAAATCGAACGCTTCTGGCGCGGCGAGTCCTTTCGCTTCATTCGCGAAAACCCCGCCACCTTCGCCCGCGTCACCGCCAAACGCCTCCTCCTCCTGCTCAACGCCTACGAGATCGGCGACGAATACGACGTCAACTACTTTGCGGAGCTCATCCCCTGGCTCGGCCGGCTGCTCGGGCCCTCCCTGCTCTTCCCGCTCGCCGCCGTCGGCATCGCGCACGCCGGGCGCCGCCAACCGCTCCCGCTCCTCCTGCTGCTCGCCGTGCTCGCCTCCCTCCTCCCGTTCCACGTCTTCGACCGCTATCGACTGCCGCTCCTGCCGCCCGTCTTGCTCTTCGCCGCCATCGCGCTGGTCGAAATCCGCGCCCTGCTCGCCGTGCGGCGTTTCCCCGAGCTGGCACGCACCGCCGCCGTATTCGCGCTCGCCGCCGGCGTCGTCAACGCCCCGATCGAACGCTGGCTTTCCGTTGGGTACTTCGATCACGCCTATTCCTACTACAACCTCGGCATCGCGCAACGCCGGCACGGCGATCCCGCGACCGCGCTCGCCGCCTTCGAAGAGGCCGTGCGCCGTCGCCCGGCCCTGGCGGGGGAGTGGAAGGTGTCCTACGCCGCGGGCATCTCCGCCTGCGAGCTGAAAGACGCCGCGCGAGCCGAACTCCATTTGCGCCACGCCCTCGACCTCAAGCCGCGGGAGGTCGGTCCGCTGCTCGACCTCGCGTTCCTGTACCTTGAGCTCGGCCGCCCCGCCGACGCGGAAGCTGCGCTCCGCGAGGCCGTAGCGCGCGACCCGGCCCAGCGCCCCGCGTGGCCCCTTCTCGCCCGGGCGTGCGCGGCCCAGGGTCGCCTTCCGGACGCGCTCGCGGCGCTCGCCCGCGGAGCGGAACTCGCCCCCGGCGACGTCGACCTGCCGCTGGCGCGCCTCCGTCTCGCCCGGACCCATGGCCTCGACGCCGAAGCTCGCGCCGCCGCCGCCGCCGTTCTCCGCCTGCAACCCGGCCATGTGGAGGCCGCTTCCTACCTTCGCGACGGTCGCTGATGGGCGCCGCGCACCCGGCGCGGTGCGCGACACGACGCCCCCCTCCCGCCGGTGCATTCGGCCCACGGCTCGTGGGACGTCCAGAATTGCGGATTGCGGATTGCGAATTCCGGATGGACGCAAGCCAGTAACGCCAGGAGCGAATCCGCAATCGACCGGGGCTGTTGCTGTTGGGTTTCGGGCGACGGTCCGACGTTGGACTTCGTTCGACTTGGGACCGGACGCCTGCTATAATCCCGCCCTTCGATCGCCCACCCCGGATGCCCCTTTGGATCCCGATCACCCAATCACCCGAGTCAGGCTCGCGCTCGAAACGCTGCAGCTCCGACACCGGTCGATTGCGGATTGCGGAATTCGAATTGCGGATTGGCTCCTGGGCTTGCCGGCCTGCGTCAATCCGCAATCCGAAACTCGAAATCCGCAATTCTGGACGCGCCCTCAAGCAGTGTCGCACTGGGGATCCAATCGCCCGAGTTGGGAGCCTGGTTCCATGCCTCGGACCTTCACCGTCGCCGTAGTCGGCGCCACCGGCGCCGTCGGACAGGAAATGATCCGCGTCCTCGAACAGCGCCGGTTCCCCGTCGGCGAGATCCGCCTCCTCGCCTCTCCCCGCTCCGCCGGCCGCAAAGCCCGTTTCGCGGGTCGGGAAATCGCCGTATCCGCCCTCGGCCCCGATTCCTTCCGCGGCGTCGAAATCGCCCTGTTCTCCGCCGGCTCCTCGATCTCCAAGGAGTTCTGCCCGCTCGCGGCCGCCGCCGGAGCGGTCTGCGTCGACAATACCAGCGCCTTCCGCATGGACCCCGCCGTCCCCCTCGTCGTCCCCGAGGTCAACCCCCACCGCATTCGCGAACACCAAGGCATCATCGCCAATCCCAATTGCTCGACCATCCAGATGGTCGTCGCCCTCAAGCCGATCCACGACCTCGCCGGCATCAAACGCATCGTCGTCACCACCTTCCAGGCCGTGTCCGGCGCCGGCGCCCGCGCCATGGCGGAACTCGAGAGCGAAACTTCCGCCGTGCTCGGACGCAAGACCTTCCTCCGCGACATCTTCCCCCACCAGATCGCCTTCAACGCCATCCCCCAGATCCCGCAGAAGGATGCGTTTGATGGTCAGGGAAACACGGTAGAAGAGCTGAAGATGGTCAACGAGACGAGGAAGATCCTGGAGGCGCCAGGAATCGGCGTGTCCGCCACCTGCGTGCGCGTTCCCGTCCTGCGCGCCCACTCGGAATCGGTCAACGTCGAGACCGAGCGCAAACTGACCGCCGCCGCCGCCCGCGAGGCCCTGCGCTCCGCCCAGGGCGTGGCCGTCGTGGATGACCCCGACCACCAACTTTACCCGCTCGCCACGCTCGCCGCCTGCAAGGACGCGGTCTACGTCGGCCGCATCCGCGAAGACCACTCGGTCCCCAACGGGCTCTGCCTCTGGGTCGTCGCCGACAACCTCCTCAAGGGCGCCGCCCTCAACGCGGTGCAGATCGCCGAGCACCTGATCTGATCGGAGATTTCCCCCGCATGTCCTTGTCCGCCGCCGCGCCGCCGCTTCGCGCCCTCCGCTCCCGCGCCCGCTTCCGCGCCGCCGCCGGCGCCGCCGCGCTCGCCTTCCTCGCCGCGCTCGCGCTCCCGCACCGCGCGCTCGCCGCCGACCCGCCCGCCGCCGACCCGTCCCCGCTG
>JACRIP010000217.1 GCA_016220045.1 Planctomycetota bacterium | reverse complement strand
TTGCGCTCGAACTCCGCCAGCGCGCGCGCGAACTCCCGGCGCGCGGGCTCTTCCTCGCGCGTCTCCTCGTGGCGTTCGAGGAGGCGGCGCAGGGCGGTCCAGGTCGCCGCGAGGTCGGGGAAGCGGGCGGATACGGCGAACACCGCATCCTGGGGAACGGCGACGCGGAAGGCCTCGTGGCGGCCGCCGGGGGAGCGGAGGGCGGCGAGGAGCTCAGTCTCGCCGCGCAGCGCGACGTCGAGGCGCGCGCTGACCGTGGATTCGACCCACTCGCAACGCAGGTCGAGGGCGGCGAGGGCATCGAGCCCGAAGCGGGCCTCGCACTCCTCGATCTCGCGGAGCGCGGCGCGCCCGAGCGCGCGGCGCAGGGCGGCGGCGATCCGGCGGGTGTCGGCATGGGCGGCGAGCGGCATGCCGGCGGCGGCAGGAACCTCCGCCACGCGCCGCGCCCATTCGGGCGCCGCCGTTCCGGGGGAGCGGACGCTCGGCGCGCCCCCTGCGCCTGCGCCGGTGGCCGCGGGGCCGTCCGGCGTCCGGCTTGCGGCGGCGGCGGCGACACAGCCGGCGTCAGAGCGGTCGAGGGCCGCGCCCACGAAGGCCGCGGCCGTGGCGGCGAGCAGGAACCGACCGGCGGGGGCGGCGTAGATCGCCGCCAGTGCGCCCTCCTCGGAGGAGAGGGCGAGTTCGTGGATCAGGTGTTCGCCGTGCTCCATCCGGTCGCTCTCGACGGCGGCGAGGGCGGAGTCGATCCAGGCGGCGGGCAGGGCGGCGTCGTCGGTTTCGACCCCGATCAGCAGGTGGGGGCGGACGGTTTCGATGCCCGTCCAGATTTCCACCACCGCGACATGGAGGGCCAGGGTGTGCGCGAGTACGGGGGCGAGGTCGACGTGGAGGCGGGCGAGGATCTCCGCGCCGGCGTCCCGGCAGGCGGCGTCGAGGGCCTGTGCGCACTCGGCGCGGCGGTCGGCGGGGAGGCCGTCGAGGGCGGCGGCGCGGAAGCGGCGGATCAGCTCGGGGATCGGCCCGAGGCGGGCGGAAGCCAGCACGTCGGCGGGCAGGAGGTCGGCGAAGGGCACCTGCGGCGCGCCGGGCGCGGCGGGGGAGGGAGCGGGAGCGGCCGGGGGCTCGGCGGCCAGGCCGAGGCCGAGCGCCAGCACGAGCGCCAAAGCCACGGCGCAGGGGCGGTTACGAACGGAGCCGGACATGCGCTTCCACTCTCCGCAAAGGGCGCGGCACATTCACCGTATGGTAGCAGCGAACCGGGCGCGGCGAAAGTCCAAAGTCCCACGGAGTCCAAAGTCTGATGGAGTCCAAAGTCCAAAGTCTAGCGGTCCAAAGTCAGACGAGTCAAACTCCGGAGTGGGTCGACGAGCCCCAAGTCCAACCAACGCGTCCGAGTGTTTCGCAGGGACGCAGCATGCGTCGGATGTGGGACTTTGGACTCCGCGGGACTTCGGACCGTTAGACTTTGGACCGTTAGACTTTGGACCGTTAGACTTTGGACTTTGGACTCGTTGAGACTTTGGACTCGCGGGACGTTTTGCTTGTCACGTCCGGGGCCATCCGCTATCATCCGCCTGTCTTGCATCCGAGGTACCCGCGATGGCGGCTCCGCAGCGAACGGCGTGGCTTCTTTGCCTGGCGCTGACGACGGTCGTGCTGCCGCTTGCGGCCGGCGCGCAGGAGGATCCCGCCGCCGCGACCGACCCGGCGCGCGCGGCCCAGGACGAAGCGCGCCGCCTGCTGCGCGACCTGTCCAGCGGCTCCTGGGAGGTGCGCGAGCAGGCGACCCAGGAACTGCTCGCGCTGGTGCGCAAGGGCGCCCCGGTGGTGCCCCTCCTCACGCGCGCGCTCGACACCGACGATCCCGAGGTCGAGCACCGCGTGCGGCGCGTCCTGGAAGCGACCGGTCATCACCGCCGGCCCGACGATCGCGCCGCCGCCAAGGCCGAGAGCCTGTTGGGGCGGCTCGCGCTGCGGCCGGCCGCGAACTGGGACCCGCGCCGCCAGGACGAACCGGCGTTCATGGAATGGGACCTGGCCGAGGACCTCGCCGAGGTCAAGGGCGAGTCGGCGCTGGCGATCCTCGCCACCGCGCTGACCTCGGACCAGCCCGTGCTGCGGCGCAACGTGGCCTTCCTGCTCGGCCGCATCGGGTCGCCGCACGCCGCGCCCGCGCTCGCGCAGGCGCTCTCCGACCCGGACGCCGAAGTTCGCGCTTACGCGCTCTTTTCGCTGGCCGCGCTGGGCGACGCCGCCTCGCTGCCCGCGATCCTGGAAATGCCCGAGGAGCAGCCGACCCCCGTGCGTCTCGCGCGCATGATCGCGCTCGAACGGCTGCCCGACCCCGCGGCCCTGCGCGCCTGTCTCGACGGCCTGCGCGACCCGGCCGCCGACGTGCGCTTCCACGCGTGCTTCACGCTCCGCCGCTGGACCGGATTGGACTTCGGCTTCAACGCCTGGCATCCCGACGCCCGGCGCGCCGCCGCCCTCGCCGCCTGGGAAGCCTGGTGGCAGGCCCACGGCGAGACCTTCGAATTCCCCGATCGTCGCGACCACTGAGCAAGGCGGCATGGTTCAAACCGGCCGCAAAACGGGGACACGATCCTGAATTCCAGGACCGTCCTCGGAGGGTCGTACGTCCTATCCCGAATTCAGGTCATGTCCCCGTTTTGCTCCTCTTGAGCAGGCGAAGACGGTTACCCCGGTTTGAACCATGCCAGCAAGGCGAGCCGACCATGAGCGGTACCTCCGAGTTTCGCCGCATCTCCGACACCAACAAGATGCTCGACGACCTCCAGGCGATCCTCGAGGTCTCCAAGGCCCTCTCCCGCGAGAAGGACTTCGATAAGCTCCTCGGCCTGATCATCCAGGAAACCACCCGCGTCCTCGACGCCGACCGCGGCTCCCTCTTCCTGGTCGATGAGGAGAAGCACGAGCTCTGGTCCAAGATCGCCCAGAAGTCCGAGATCAAGGAGATCCGCTTCCCCATCGGCAAGGGGATCGCCGGCCACGTCGCCGAAAGCCAGTCAATCGTCAATATCACCGACGCCTATAACGACCCGCGCTTCAACCCCGCCTTCGACAAGCAGACCGGCTACCGCACCCGCACCATCCTCTGCGCCCCGCTGCTCACCCACGAGCGCAAGGTCATCGGCGTCGTCCAGGTCCTCAACAAGGCGGAAGGCGTTTTCACCGACTACGACGAAGGCCTGATCCTCGCCCTCGGCTCCCACGCCGCGGTCGCACTCGACAACGCCCGCCTGGTGAAGCACTTCGTCGAAAAGCAGATGATGTCGCAGGCGCTCTCGATCGCGCGCGACATCCAGATCGGGCTCCTGCCCAAGAAAGCCCCGACCGTCGCGGGCTTCGACATCGGCGGCTGGTCCGTGGCGTGCGACGAAACCGGCGGCGATTACTACGATTTCATCGAGATGCAGGACGGCCGCATCGGCATCGTCATCGGCGACGTCTCCGGACACGGCGTCGGCGCGGCGCTGCTCATGGCCTCCGCCCGCGCCTTCTTGCGCGGCCTGATGATGTCCTTCGCCGACCCCTCCGACGTGCTCTTCCGCGTCAACAACCTGCTCGCGCGCGACATGGAGGCGGGCCGCTTCATGACCCTCCTCCTCGGCGTCCTCGACCCGCGCGACCGGTCGTTCGTCTACACCAGCGCCGGCCATGACGCGCCCGTGCTGCTGCGCGCCGAGACCGGCGAACTCCTGGAGCTGGAATCCACCGGCTTCCCGCTCGGCATCATCGAGGACGGCGATTTCCCCAAGGCCGCGACCTACTCGGTCGGGCCCGGCGACGTGCTCCTCTTCACGACGGACGGCGTCTGGGAACAGATGGACAACGACCAGCAATCCTACGGCCGCGAACGCATGTGCTCGGTCCTGCGCACCAGCTCGCGCGAAAACTCGCAGGAAATCATGAAGCGCATCTACCAGGACCAGATCGTGTTCAATCGCGGCGCCGCCCAGCGGGACGATATCACCATGGTGGTCATCAAGGGCGTCTGAAAGGAGTTCTGATGTCGAGCGGTATCGGCATCGTCTTCGACCGGGACGTGCCCCAGGGCTTCGGCCGGGTCGTACTCGACGAGATCTTCGCGAGCGAGTACGCGGCCAAGGCGGGCATGATCCTCAAGCTGCTGGACCTCCTGCAGCAGCACAAGCTCATCCCCGACCAGGAGGAGGAGACCAAGATGCGCCTCTGCCTCGACGAGGCGCTGGTCAACGCCGTCAAGCACGGCAACAAGTTCGACGCCGCCAAGAAGGTCCACATCACGATGTACGTGGACGGCCGGCGCTGGGGCCTGCGCGTCGAGGACGAGGGCGCCGGGTTCGACCCCGCGACCATTCCCAACCCCGACGACCCCGAGTCCCTCCTGCTCGAGCGCGGCCGCGGCGTCCTGATCATCAAGAGCTTCATGGACCAGGTCCACTACTACGACAAGGGCAACCGGGTGCTCATGATCCGCACCGTCGCGGCCGCGGGCGCATAAGGAGAAACCATGGCGGACGCCAAGGGTAAGGTTAACACGGTAGTGTTCTCCGACGTGACCGTGGCCACGTTCATGGAGAGCCGCATCCTCGACGAAGCGACCGTGCTCGGGATCATGAACGAGCTCGGGACGATCGCGCAGGAGGCATACAAGCTGAAGCTGCTGCTCGATTTCGCGAACGTGGAGTACATGTCGAG
Organism: Planctomycetota bacterium; assembly: GCA_016220045.1. Lineage (GTDB taxonomy): Bacteria > Planctomycetota > MHYJ01 > WSZJ01 > JACPWG01 > JACRIP01. The sequence continues at coordinate 11,471 of JACRIP010000217.1, read as the reverse complement.
CGCGGTGCTGGGCAAGCTGATCGCGCTGCACAAGAAGATCACCTCGGAGAAGGGGCAGCTCAAGCTCTGCGGGATCAAGCCGGCGATCATGCAGGTCTTCCAGATCACCCGGCTCGACAAGCTGATGGAGATCTACCCGGACCAGCTCAAGGCGCTCAACGCCTTCAAGTCGAAGAAGTTTTTCTAGCGCCGCGGCGCGTCGCCGCCGCCGCTCCACGCGTCCAACCGACGTTCGTTCTCGTGGTCGTACTCGTGCTCGTACTCGTACTCGTACTCGAACGCCCTGGGCTTTCGAGTACGAGTACGAGTACGAGTACGAGTACGAGACGAGGGCACGGCATACGAGAGACCGAGTGCCCAAGCCCACCTCCCGCCCCGCGCGCGCGTCCGGTCGCGCCGCCTCAGCTCCCGGCCTGGTCTCGCTGGTCGGCGCCGGGCCCGGCGATCCCGGCCTGATCACCGTGCGCGGGCTCGAACGCCTGCGCCGCGCCGACGTGGTGATCTACGATCACCTCGCCAACCCCCGCCTGCTCGACGAGGCCCCGCCCGGCGCCGAGCGCATCTACGTCGGCAAGCAGGCGGGCCGCCACGCGCTGCCCCAGGAGGAGATCAACCGTCTGCTCGCGAAGCAGGCCGCGGGCGGGCGGCGCGTGGTCCGGCTCAAGGGCGGCGATCCCTTCGTCTTCGGGCGCGGCGGCGAAGAATGCCTGCACCTGGCGGAGCAGCACGTTCCCTTCGAGGTCGTGCCCGGCGTGACCGCCGCGATCGCCGCCTCGGCCTACGCCGGCATTCCCGTCACCCATCGCGGGCTCACCACGAGCCTCGCCCTGGTCACCGGCCACGAGGAACCGGGCAAGGAGGAGTCGACCCTGCCCTGGCAGGCGCTGGCGGGTGGCATCGGCACGATCGCCTTCTACATGGGCGTGAAGACGCTGCCGCGCATCGTCGAGCAGCTCGTGGCGCACGGCCTGGCGCCCGACACGCCGGCCGCCGTCATCGAACGCGGCACCCTCCCCGGCCAGCGCACCGCCGTGGGCACGCTCGCCACGCTCGTGGAAACCGTCGCGCGCGCCGGCATTCGCCCGCCGGCGCTCACCATCGTCGGCCGGGTCGTCGAGCTGCGGAGCCGCCTCGCGTGGTTCGACGCGCGCCCGCTCTTCGGGCGGCGGGTGCTGGTGACGCGGAGCCGGACTCAGGCGAGTACCCTGGCGGAGCGGCTGGAGGAGCTGGGCGCGGAGCCCGTGCTCTTCCCGACGGTGCGCATCGAGCCGCCGGCTTCGTGGGCGGCGCTGGATCGTGCGGTCGGGCGGCTCGCGGAGTTCGACTGGGTGGTGCTGTCGAGCGCGAACGGGGTGGAGAGCCTGTTGGCGCGGCTGCGCGCGGCGGGCAAGGATGCGCGGGCCTTCGGCGGGGCGCGGATCGCGGCGGTCGGACCGGGGACGGCAGAGGCGCTGCGCGCGGGCGGGCTGGCGGCGGACCTGGTGCCGCGCGACGCGGTGGCGGAGAGCCTGGCGGCGGCGCTCGCCGACGACGCGCGCGCCGGGAAGGGCTTTCTGCTGGCGCAGGCGGACCGCGCGCGGCCGGTGCTGGCGGAGGCGCTCGGGCGCGCCGGCGGCAAGGTCACGCGCGTGGTCGCCTATCGGATCGTGCTGGAGCGCGGCGACCGCGCGGCGGCGCGCAAACTGATCGCCGGCCCGCTCGACGCGCTCACGTTCGCTTCGTCGCAAACGGTGCGCAACTTCGTGCAGATCGTCGGCCTGAAGGCCGCGCGCGAGGCCGCCCGCCGCGGGTCGGTCTTCTCGATCGGCCCGATCACCTCGGCGACCTGTCGCGAGCTCGGGTTGAGTGTGGCGGCGGAAGCGAGCGAGCATACGATCCCGGGCTTGATTGCCACGGTCCTTGCGGCGTTCTAGGTTTGGAAGTTTGGACGTTTCGGCGTGTCGGGGTTTGGACGTTTCGGCGTTTGGAAGTTTGGAAGTCAAGGAGGAACCCGCAGCGCCGTCCCCCTCCCCCGCCGCAGCGGGGGAGGGTCGGGGAGAGGGTAGGTCCGCACTACCCGAGGCCTTCGCCTCCTTTGGTGGTTTGAACGACCGGAAATCAGGGAGGAACCTCCGCGCGTCCGGAAACTCCGCCCCGCCCGTGTGCATCCCGCCCTGCGTTCCGACGTCCCCCATGACCTCTAAACCTCCAAACCCCTAAACCCCCAAACCCGTCCCGTCCCGTCCCGTCCCCCATCGACATGGAATTCCCCCCCGCCCTGCCCGACTCTCCCGTTCCCGTTCCCGTTCTCTTCCCCTTCCCGGTTCCCGAGACGAAGCACCTCTCGCGCCGGCAGGCCGCGACCTACGCCGCAGTCCTGGATGCGGTGATTCCCCGCACCTAGCGCCTCACCGTCGAGTGCGTCGACCGCGTCGTTCTCCTGATTGACACCTTTCTCGGGTCTTTCCCCTGGTACCTGCGTGTCGCCTTCCGTCTCGGCCTGGAGGCGATGGAGCTGGTCACGCTCTTTACGCGCCATCACGGTCGGCTCTCGCGCCTGCCGCGCGCGGCGCGCAGCGCCTTCTTCGAACGCTGGCTGCGCAGCCGGTTCGCGCCGCGCCGCGAGTTCGTGAAGGGGTTCGTCGGCCTGTCGCTCATGGGGTTCTACTCGCAGCCCGAAGTGCAAGCGCACATCGGGTTCGAGCATCAGCCGTATTTCGACCGCCTGACGGCGGCGAGGATGAAGCTGCTTGGTCACGAGCGCGCATGAGATCGCGGGCGACCTCGACCTCGAGTCCGACGTATGCGTCGTCGGCTCCGGGGCGGGCGGCGCCTGCATCGCCAGCGAATTGGCCGAGGGCGGGCTGGCGGTTGTGCTCCTCGAGGAGGGGGGGCATTACCCGACGTCGCACTTCACGGCCGACACGCCGCGCATGATCCAGACGCTCTACCGCGACGGGGGCGGCACGGTCGCGCTCGGGCGCGCGAGCGTGGCCTACGTCGAGGGGCGCTGCATCGGCGGCTCGACCACGATCAACGGCGGCATGTGCTGGCGCACGCCCGAGAAGATCCTCCAGCGTTGGGCCTGGGAGGCGGGGATCGAGGACCTGGAGCCGGAGCGGGTGGGGCCGTTCTTCGCGAAGGTCGAGGAGCGCATCCACGTCGCGCGGCAGGACCCGGGCTCGATCGGGCGCGACGACGAGCTGCTGGTGCTGGGCGCAGAGCGGCTGGGCTACAAGACGATGGAGAACCGCCGCAACCAGGACCACTGCATGGGCGCGAACAACTGCGCCTTCGGCTGTCCGACCGGCGGCAAGCAGTCGGCGCTGGTCTCCTACGTGCCGCGCGCGGAGCGGGCCGGGGCGCGGGTCTTCGCCGACTGCCGCGTCGATCGCATCGTCGCGCGGGAGGGGCGGGTGGAGCGGCTGGAAGGCGCGGTGCTGGAGCGCGCGACGCGGCGGCGGCAGGCGCGGCTGACCGTCAAGGCGCGGCGCTACGTGCTTTCCTGCGGCGCGGTGCATACCCCGTACCTGATGCTGCGGAGCGGGGTGGGGAATGCGAGCGGGCAGGTCGGGCGAAATCTGATGCTGCATCCCAACGTGAAGGTGATGGGGATTTTCCCCGAGGACGTGAAGCCGTGGGAGGGGGTGCATCAGGCGCATCAGGTACACGAGTTCCTGAGCGAGGGGATCGACCTGGCGATGGGTTTCGTGCCGCCGTCGATTCTGGCGCTGGGCTCGAAGCACATCGGCGAGGCGAGTCTGCGGCTGATGGAGGACGTGCGGCACATGGTGGTGGGCGGGGTGCTGGTGGAGGACTCGTCGCGCGGGCGGGTGCGGGCGCTGCCGTTCGGGATCCCGCTGGTGACCTATCACCTGAACGACGACGACGCGCGCAAGGCGATCCGGGGTGCGGCGCTGCTCTCGCAAGTTTTTTTTGCGGCGGGTGCGACGCGGGTGGTGTTGCCCTTTGTGGAGCCGGAGGAGTTGCGGTCGGCGGCGGAGATCGGCAAGCTGTACGCGGCGCGGCTGGGAGCGGGGGACCTGGAGCTGTTCACGGTGCACCTGATGGGGACGTGCCGGATGGGAGCGGACGCGCGGACGAGCGTGGTGAACGGGTATGGTCGGTCGCACGACGTGCGCAACCTGTACGTGGCGGACGCGAGCGTGTTCCCGACGCCGATCGGGGTGAACCCGATGGAGACGATCATGATGCTGGCGACGCGCACGGCGGAGCGGATCCTGAACGGGGGGTAGGGGGGAGGGAGGGGAGGGGAGTGGGCATTGAAGAATGCAGATTGTAGATTGAAGAATTGAGACTGTGCCGGGGGGAGCGGGAGGGGGGCGGGTGAGCGGAGCGCAGGAGCATTGTAGAATGCGCGATGAGGAGTGTAGAATGCGGCGCGGGTCGGGGAACATCCGGAGCTACGTCAGGCCCTGACCCCATGGGCGGCAGCCCTAGCTCGCGCGGCCTCCCCTCGCATCCCTGGAGCCGATTCGTGCCGATCAACGAAGCCGACACCTGCCGAAAATACGTCCTGCCCAAGCTGGTCGCAGCCGGCTGGACGGACGAGCGCATCCGCGAGCAGGCGTACTTCACGGACGGCCGGGTCGTTCCTGCCGGGCACAAGCATGTCCGGAAGCCGGGCAAGCTCGCCGACTATGTCCTCCTGCACACGCCGGATTTTCCGCTCGCGGTGGTCGAGGCGAAGAGCGCCGACAAGACCCCCGGCGACGGCCTACAACAAGCCATGGAGTACGCGCAGATCCTGGGAGTCAAGTTCGCCTACTCCACCAACGGACATGAGATCATCGAGCATGATTTCCTCACGGGGAAGGAAACGGTGCTGACCGCGTTTCCGGCGCCCGTAGCCCTCTGGGCTCGCCAGTCTGGGCATCTCAAGCTGGTCGATGCAGGTGCTGCGCTCGATCTCAGCGCACCTTTCAACCGCGAGTACCGCAATGTCGACGGGTCGATTCGCCGCCCGCGCTATTTCCAGCAGATCGCCATCGACCGTGCCGTGCAGGCGGTCCTGGAGGGGAAAAAGCGGGCGCTGCTGACGCTCGCGACCGGCACGGGCAAGACCTTCGTCGCCGCCCAGATCGTGTGGAAGCTCTGGAAGAGCGGCCGGAAGAAGCGCATTCTCTACCTCGCGGACCGCACCATCCTCCTCGATCAGCCCCGCACCCGCGAGTTTTCGATCTTCGGGGATGCGCTGTGGCGCATTCAGGGTGAGGCCAAGACGGGGCGGGAGGTCTACTTCGCCACCTACCAGGCGATCGCCGAGGATGAGAGCCGTCCCGGACTCTACCGCGAGTACCCGCCGGACTATTTCGACCTGATCGTGGTGGACGAGTGTCACCGCGGCAGCGCGCGCTCGGATTCGAGCTGGCGGTCGATTCTCGAGTACTTCGGATCCGCGACCCAAATCGGCATGACGGCGACGCCGCGCCGGCGGGAGAACGCAGATACGTACGAGTACTTCGGCGAACCGGTCTACAGCTACTCCCTGGCGACCGGAATCGACGACGGCTTTCTCGCGCCGTTTCGCGTCCAGCGGGTGGTGCCGAACGTGGATGCCACCGGTTGGGCGCCCGCTCCGGGACAGGTCGATCGCTATGGCAGCGCGATCCCCGGAGGGCTCTACACGACGCCGGACTACGAGCGCTTCCTGGTCCTGGTGGAGCGCACCGAGGCGATCGCTCGCCACCTGACGGAGCATCTCAAGCGTACGGATCGCTTCGCCAAGACCATCGTGTTCTGCGTGGACCAGGAACATTCGGAGCGGATGCGCCGGGCGCTGAGCAACGCCAACTCGGACCTCGTCCAAGCGCATCCGAACTACGTCGTGCGGATCGTGTCGGATGAAGGCGATGTCGGCCGCGGCCACCTGGAGGACTTCCAAGACCTCGACGCGCGCACACCGACGATCGTCACGACCTCGCAACTGCTCTCGACCGGCGTCGATATCCCGACCTGCAAGAACATCGTGCTGGTGAAACCGATCGGTTCGATGGTCGAGTTCAAACAGATCATCGGCCGGGGCACCCGCCTGTGCGAAGAGCGCGACAAGCTCTGGTTCACGATTCTCGACTACGCGGGAGCCACACGACTCTTCGCGGATCCGGAATTCGACGGCGAGCCCGAAGCCGTGGTGGAGGTGGAGATCGACGCCGAGGGCAATCCGATTCCTCGATCCGCGCGGCCTGACGAGGTGGCCGATGCCGCGGAACCGGATTCGCCAGGGCCTGCCGAGCTGGGGGACGGGAGCGAGATGCCGCGTCGCAAGCTGGTCGTCGACGGCGTTCAGGTTCACATCGCGGCCGAGTTCGTGTACGAGCTTGACCCGAGCGGAGGTCGGCTACGAACGGTCAGGTATACCGAGTATACCGCGGAGAAGGTGCGGGCTCTCTGTCCGACCGTCGGGGCCTTGCGCTCGGCTTGGTCTACCGCCGCGGGGCGAGAGACCCTGCTCCGGGACTTGCTGGAACGCGGAGTGACGATCGAGGACCTCGCCCGTGCCTCCGGGCAACCCGATGCCGATCCGCTCGACCTGCTGGTTCATGTCGCCTGGCAGACTCCGCTGCGCACCCGCCGGGAGCGCGCAGACCGCGTGCGGCGGGACGCCCACGACTTCTTCGACCGCTTCCCCGAGCGCGCCCGTCTCGTGCTGGGCGATCTGCTGGACAAGTACGCGGAACATGGGCCGACCCAACTCGACGATCTGCACATCCTCGAGGTCCCGCCCATCTCCGAGCGCGGCAGCGTGGTCGAGATCGCGCAGTCCTTTGGGGGGGCTGATCGGATGCGGGAAGCCGTCGCGGAGTTGCACGCGCGAATCTACGTCGCCTGAGCTCCACCCGCGTAGAGATTACACTCTATGTAACATTCGAGTCACTTGATACGAATCCTTGCAAGTAAGCTCCATAACATGTAATATCCATGTATGAAGTGGCGAGATCCCCACGAAGCTGTCCGTAGGCTCTACGCGATCGCCGAGGCCCAGGCCGGGTACTTCACCGCGGCCCAGGCCCTGGAGGCGGGCTACTCGCGACGGCTGCAGCACTACCACGTCCACCGCGGCCACTGGTGGCGGATTGAGCGGGCCATTTATCGCCTGCGCGAGTTTCCGTCCCAGCCGCACGAGGACCTGGTGCGCTGGACGCTCTGGAGCCGCGGTGCCGGGGTGATCTCGCATGAGACCGCCGCCGCCGTCCACGAACTGGGAGACTTCATGCCGGCCCGCGTGCATCTGACGGTGCCGACCGCTTTTCGCAAACGCGCCGCCCCCGGCGTCGTCCTCCACCGCGGCCAGGTCCCTCTGGGTGACTTCCGCACGGCCATGGGGTTCACGGTCACCACCCCGCTGCGCACCTTCCTCGACCTGGTGTCGTCGGCCACCGAGGAGGAGTACCTCATCGGGTACCTTGCGGAAGCGCTGGAGCGGGGCGCGCTACTCGCATCCGACGTGGCAGAGCGCGGCGCTCGCCTCGATCCCGAATCGCGCGGGCGGGCAGAGCGCGTGGTGCAGGCGGCGCGGGAGGCGGCCCATGCGGTATAGGTCGGCGGCCGATTTCCGGCACGCGCTGGAGGAGCGGCTCAGGTCCGGGCGCGGAACCGGCGACGACGCCCTCCAGCGCGCGCGCAAGACCGTCGTGTTCGAGCGGCTCCTCGTGCGCCTGCAGGCGGATCCAGAGGTCGCCTGCATCCTCAAGGGCGGCTTCGCCCTGCAACTGCGGCTGGGTGGACGCGCGCGCGCGACCCGAGACTTGGATCTCGTGCTGGGCGGCGCCCTGGCCGCCGCCGCGGAGCCGTCCGAAGTGCGCATTCACGAGGCGATCCTCCGGGCGGCTGGTCGCGATGTCGGTGACTTTTTTTTCTTCGAAATCGGCGCCGGTCGCGAGTTGGCGGTGCGGGCCGCGCCGCTCTGGGCCTGGCGCTATCCGGTCCGGGCGTCGCTGGCGGGGCGAGCCTTCGAGTTCTTTCACCTGGACGTAGCCGTCGGGGAGCCTCCGGCGCTCGCCCCGCAGCTCTTGAAAACGTCGGGGCTCTTGAGCTTCGCCGACCTGCCCATCGTGGAGGTGCGCACGGTTTCGCTGGAGCAGCACTTCGCCGAGAAGATCCACGCGCTGACGCGGCCGTGGTCCGACCGGCAGAACACGCGCACCCGCGATCTGGCGGACCTCATGCTGATACTGGATCTGGGACTTCCCGCACCGGCGACCGTCCGGCAGGCCCTTGGTGTGGTGTTCGGGTCGCGTGCGGAGCACCCGCTTCCCCCAAATCTGCCGGAGCCGCCGGAGTCCTGGGCGGCGGTCTACGAAGGAATGGCGCAGAGTCTCGAACTCCGCGAGCGCACCGTCGCCGCCGCGATGGCGCGGCTCCACACCTACTGGAAGGACCTGGCATGGCCAAGCCCGTGAAGCGTGCGGCACAGCCCGATGGGGTGCCGAAGGCGCGCCTCTCCGCCCTGATCAAGACTGCACGCGACATCATGCGCAAGGACGCCGGCCTGAACGGCGACCTCGACCGCATCCCCCAGTTTTCCTGGATGCTCTTCCTGAAGTGCTTCGACGACCTGGAGCAGCGGCGCGAGGTCACGGAGAAGAGCTACCGTCCCGCCATCGAGGCGCCCTTTCGCTGGCGCGACTGGGCCGCGGACCCGGTCGGCGGCGCCACCGGACCGGCATTGATCGAGTTCGCGAATACCCGGCTCTTCCCCTACCTCCGCGAACTGAAGGGGACGGAGGGAAACGAACAACGCGACGTGCTCGCCGCGGTGTTCAAGGAGACCCACAATCGCATGCTCTCCGGCTACCTGCTGCGGGACGTGGTGAATCTGATCCATCAGCTCAACTTCAACGCCCTCGACGACATCCACATCCTCGCCCACCTCTACGAGTCGATGCTGCGCGAGATGCGCGACGCCGCGGGCGATTCCGGCGAGTTCTACACCCCGCGCCCGGTCATCCGCTTCATCGTGCAGCAGGTCGATCCTCACCTGGGCGAGACGGTGCTGGATCCCGCGGCGGGCACGGGTGGGTTCCTGGTCGAGACCTTCGAGCACCTGAAGCCGCGACTGAAGACGGTCGCGGATCGGCGGCGGCTGCAGGAGGGCACTCTCTACGGCATCGAGAAGAAACCGATGCCCTACCTGCTCGGCATGATGAACCTGCTGCTGCACGGCGTGGAGCGGCCGAACCTGCGGCGCGAGAATGCGCTGATCCATCCGCTCAAGCAGATCCCCGATGCGGCGCGGCGCGACATCGTGGTGACGAATCCCCCCTTTGGCGGCGAGGAGGAGAAGGGGATCCAGGCGAACTTTCCGGAGTCCACGCGCACGGCGGAAACCGCGCTACTCTTCCTCCAGTTCATCATGAAGGTGCTCAAGCCGGGTGGACGCTGCGGCATGGTCGTGCCCAACGGCATGCTCTTCGGCGACGGCGTATGCGCGCTCGTCAAGCAGGACCTGCTGGCCAACTTCAACTTGCACACGGTCGTTCGCTTGCCGAACGGCGTGTTCGCGCCCTACACGGCGATCACCACGAATCTGCTCTTCTTCGATCGCACCGGGCCGACCGGCGAGATCTGGTACTACGAAGTGGCGCCGCCTGCAGGGAGAAAAAACTACACCAAGACCCAGCCGATGCGTTTCGAGGAATTCGCGGAGTGCCAGGCGTGGTGGGGAGGCCAGGCCCGGAAGGCCCGCACGGAGACCGATCGCGCGTGGTGCGTCGCCGCCAAGGACCTCGTCAAGACCGACGCGGAGGGTCGGGTGACGGTCAACCTGGACCTCAAAAACCCGCACCAGAAGGAGGACCTCGCCCATCTCCCGCCGGAGGAGCTTCTGGCCGATCTGGTCGAGAAGGAGCACCGCATCCTCGCCTTGCTGGGGGAGATCCAGGTTGAGCTGGGGAGGAAGCCGGAATGAGCTACCCGACGGCGAAGCTAGGGCGATTCCTCCGACATCGTAGCGAGTTCATCCTGATCGACGATCTGGCGAGCTACCGGCGTGCCCGCGTGCAACTACACGGCAAGGGGATCGTGCTGCGAGACACGGTGACGGGGAGCGAGGTCAAGACCAAGAAGCAGAAGGTCGCACGGGCCGGAGAATTCCTCGTCGCCGAGATTGACGCCAAAGTGGGCGGCTTCGGGATCGTGCCGCCGGAGCTGGACGGCGCGGTCGTGAGCAGCCACTACTTCCTGTTCGAGATCGACGAGTTCCAGTGCCTGCGCGGCTGGCTCGATGCGTTCATTCGCTCCGGGCAGCTTGAGGAGCAGGTGGTGGCGCGCGGCTCCACGAACTACGCCGCGATCCGGCCGGAGCAGGTGGCGGAGTTCGAGATCCCGTTGCCGCCAGTCACTGAACAATCGCGGGTTCTAGGCCAAGTTGGGAAGGTCGATGCACTCGTCACCCTACAAGCCCAGGTTCAACAGGTCGTCGAACGACTCCATGCGGTCGTCCTGTTTCGAGCATTTGGCGGTCGGCTGTGAGCAAGAACGATTCAGGCAGCAAAAGGCCCGGAGTCGGTTCGTCCGGCCACCGGTCCCGCCTGCGCACGCGCTTTCTCACCGCGGGCGCGCGCGGGCTGGCGGAGTACGAACTGCTGGAGCTGCTCCTGACCTTCGCGCTGCCGCGCATCGACACCAAGCCGATCGCGAAGGCGCTGCTCGCCCGCTTCGGTGGACTCGCGGGGGTGCTCGGCGCCGCCCCCGCGGATCTGCAGCAGGTTCGTGGCGTCGGCCCGCGCGCGGCCGTGCTGCTCAGCCTCATGCAGGAGACCTGCACCGCCTGCCTCCGCACCGGCATCGAGCACCGCGATCTGCTCAACTCGCCGACCGCCGTCGCGGAATACGCGCGCATGGCGCTGGCCGGCAAGCCGACCGAAGTCTGCCTGGCACTCTTCCTCTCCGCCAAGAACGAACTCCTCGGCGAGGAGGTGGTGGCCGAGGGCACCGTGGACCGCGCACCCGTGCTGCGGCGGCGGATCATCGAGCTGGCCCTCGCCCGCAAGGCGGCTGGGCTGATCCTGGTACACAATCACCCGAGCGGTGCCGCAACGCCCAGCGCGGAGGACGACCTGCTCACTCGCGAGCTGCGCGCCGCTGCCCGCGCCGTAGACCTGCGCTTCTTGGATCACCTGATCGTGGCCGCCGACGGGACCTACAGCTACCGGCAGGCAGGGGCCCTGTGAAGGATAGCCATCCATGGTGTAGGCCGCCGCCGCGGGCACAGTTCGACCCCCGCCTTGCCGCCGCCGATGGTGCGTCGCGTGCGGCGCCACTGCCACTGCCTGCCGCGCCGCGACCGGAAACCTGCACGCCGCACCCTCCGCATCAATATCAGGTAGATGCCGCATGACCCACGAGGTGACGACGGCGGGCGTTGGGACGGGCGGCCTGGTGCTCCTCTGCGCCTGCTTCCTGGTCGTGCTCGCCTCGGTCCGTCACGTGCGCCGCCGCCGGGCGGAACGCCGGCGGATCTGGAGCGA
>JACRIP010000032.1 GCA_016220045.1 Planctomycetota bacterium | reverse complement strand
GCCAAACCACGGTTTTGGGTAGGGGCGGACCCCTGTGTCCGCCCCGGGGTGGCCCGGCCGGCGACTATTGCGCCAGCCTCTGAAGGCGGAACTACGAACGGGCGGGTCTTGCGAGCACGATTCCTCGGCCTCGCGAGACTGCGTGCCCGAGCGCGATCAGCGCTGTCCTGCGGGGATTGCTCTTCACTTCCCGATGCAGAAGCGGCCGAAGATCGCCCCGAGCAGGTCCTCCGGCGTGACCCGACCCAGGATCTCCCCGATCGCGTCGTGCGCCGCCACCAGGTCGGCCGCGGCCAGGTCGAGCGCCGGCGCCGCCACGGCCCCCGCCCCCGCAAGCGCCGCCTCCGCCCGCGTCAGCGCCTCCCCCGCGCGCGCCAGCGCCGCCGCCTGCCGGACGTTCACCAGCCACGCCGCCGAACCCCGGTCCGTCCCCGCGCGCAGCCGCTCGGCTACCCGGACGCGCAGCTCCGCGAGGCCGTCGCCGGTCGCCGCCGAAACGCGCAACCCCAGCGGCCGCCGCGCCGCCGCCGGCACATCGCTCTTGTTCTCCACCACCAGCCGCGCACCGTCCCCCGCCGGCCCGCTCTCCGTCCCCGCTCCCGCGGCGAGCAGCGCCTGTTCCTCCACCCCCAGCGGCCGCGCGCCGTCGAGCACGAGCAGCACCAGGTCCGCATCCGCCCCCGCCTGCCGCGCCAGCGCCATCGCGCGCTGCTCCAGCTCCCCCGCCGCACCGCGGAGACCCGCCGTGTCGAGCAGCCGGTAGCGCACGCCCTCCGCCTCCGCCTCGCCCTCCACCACGTCGCGCGTCGTGCCCGGCTCGTGATGCACGAGCGCGCGCGCCCCTGCCGCCGCCAGCCGATTGAAGAGCGACGATTTGCCGGCGTTCGGCGCGCCCACCAGCGCGACCGTGGGCAGGACGCGGAAGCACTCCGCGCGCGCCTCCCGCCCGGAGCAGGCGGCCAGGTCCGTCCCGATTCCCTCCACCTCCGCGCGCAGCCGGTCCAGGTCGGCAGCCGGCAGATCCTGGTCGGAAAAATCGATCTCGGCTTCGATGCGCACGCGCACGTCGAGCAACCGCTCCGCCAGGGCGCCCAGCGCGCGGGAGAACCCGCCCTCGAGCCGCCGCGCCGCCAGCCGCAGTTCTTCGCGGCTGCGCGCCGTGAGCACCGCCATCACCGACTCGGCCTGGGCCAGATCGAGGCGGCCGTTCAGGAAGGCCCGCCGCGTGAATTCGCCGGGCTCGGCCGGGCGGGCGCCCGCGGCGTAGAGCGCCTCCAGGCAGGCGGCGACCAGCGGGGCGGCGCCGGGCAGGTGCAGCTCGACCACCTCCTCGCGCGTGTAGCTCCGCGGCGCGGGAAAGGTCCAGACTTCGAGCGCGAGCGGGAAACCGGGGAGGGCAAGGCGGGCGGGGCGGGCGCCGCGCTCAGGTGAACACCCGGGCGGGGCGAGCACCGCCGAGGCGCAGGCGACGGCGGCCGGGCCGGAGAGCCGCAGGACCGCGCGCGTTCCCGCGCCCGGCGGACTGGAGAGGGCGACGATGGTGTCGCCGCCGGCGGCCGGCCGGGGCGCGGGAGCGGGCGCGGGCGTGGCGGCGGCGGCGGCGGCGGCGCTCACCCGAGCTTGGGCAGCAGCACCTTCTTGATGTACTGCTGCTCCGCAATGCCCAGGCAGGTGCTCGTCATCCAGTAGATGATCAGACCGGCCGGCATGTTGTACATCATCAGGCCGAACATCACCGGCATGAACTGCATGGTCCGCTGCATCTGCTGCTGGTCGGGGTCGGGCGACTTGGGCTGCAGCCACGACTGCACGAACCAGGTCGCGGTCATCACCAGCGGCAGGAGGTGCAGGCTGTCCTGGCCGAACACGGTGCCCGAGAAATGGATGAGCCGGTCCGGCGCCGACAGGTCGGTCACCCACGCCAGCCACGGCTGTTGCCTCAGGTCAATACAGTAGTTGAGCGCGTTGTAGAGGCCGATGAAGACCGGGATCTGGAAGAAGATCGGCAGGCAGCCGCCGAGCGGATTCACGCCGTTCTCCTGGTAGAGCTTCATCACCTCGACGTTGAACTTCTGCTTGTCGTCGCCGTACTTCGCCTTGAGGCTCGCGAACTCCGGCTGCAGCTTCTGCATGCGGAACATCGAGATCTGGGACTTGCGGGTGAGCGGGAAGAGGCAAGCGCGGACGAGGAAGGTGAGGAGGATGATCGACCAGCCGTAGTTGCCGCAGAGTCCGTGGAGGAAGCCGAGGATGCCGAGGAGGAAGCGGCTGATGATCCCCCACCAGCCGAAGTCGAGCAGGAAGGGGAGGCCGAGGCCGATGTGGGCGGAGAGGTCCTCGTCGCTCTTGGGACCGTTGTAGGAGGAGAGCTTGAAGGTGCGGATCTCGTCCGGGCGGAGCTCGAAGGGCTTGAAGCGGAGGGCGCAGGCGAGATTGGCGCGGGAGCGCTTGCGCGCTTCGACTTCGGCCGGCTCGTTGGCGCCGGGCGGCGCGCCCTTGGCGAGCTCCTTCCACGCCTTGTCGTAGAGGGCGGTCTCCGCCTGGACGCGGAAGACGAACTCGGTGAATTCCGACGCGGTTTCCGGGACCAGGACGTGGGCGAAGAACTTGCTGGAGATGGCGATCCAGCCGGCCTTGTCGGTGGCAACGGTTTTTTCCTTCTCGGCCACGTCGCTCGGGTGGGTGGCCTCGATCAAGCGCCAGCGCTGGCCGTCGGTGGAGGCGCCGAGGTGTCCGATCAGGTCGGTGCGATTGGGTTCGGTCTCGACGTCGACGCCGGCGGCGGCCTCGATTTCGAGGCGCTGCGGGAGCGGGCCGGGGGCGCGCGAGGAGACGACGACGGTGAGGCTGAGGAGATGGCGGTCTTCGGGCTTGGCCGAAGGGCGGAGGCGGAAGATCTTCTGGTAGATGGCGCCGGTGGGGGCCTCGTAGCGGTAGGTCACCGTGCCCGGTTGGGTGGGTTCGGCCGCCCAGCGGACCTTGTCGAGCGGCGCCTTGCCGTCGAGGTCGCGCAGGGTGAATGCCGGATGTCCGGTCTCGAATTCCGCGAGCAGGCGGTGCGGAAATTTGAAGTCGATGCCCTTGTAATTCAGCAGCTCGACGGACTTCACGCCGGCGCCGCGGTTGGTGAGGGTCACGCGCACGTGGTCGTTGGCGAGGAGGAGGTCGGCGGGGGGCGGTTCGACCCAGGCGGGGGCGGCGGGGGCGGCGCCGTTGGCGGGTGCGGGGACGGGCGGAGCGATGGGCGGGGCGCCATTGCCGCCGTTCGCCGGCGGAACGGCGGCGGGGCCCTTGCCGTCGGCGGGGGCGGCCGGGTCGGTCGGGGCGCCGGCGGGGGTGGTGGGTTTGGCGACCGGCTTGGGGGGCGAGAAGAAGATGTTCATCCAGATCCAGACCAGTCCGCAGATCAGCACCCAGCCGATCATGGGGCGGTTGCCGGTGCTGGAGGGGGCGGTCAGGAGCTGGTTATCGGGTTCCATCTGTACAGGGCTCCGCGAAGGGCCGGGCTACCGAATCGACACTCTACTCGCCGCACACGCGCGATCCCCCCTCCCGCCGCAGCGGGGGAGGGCTGGGGTGGGGGGTTGGGCGCAGGCGATCTGGGCCCGTCTCCCCTCCGGCGATCACGCCTTGCCCACCGGCGCCCCCGCCGCCGGCGCCGCGCCGGCGTTCACGGTCAGGGATTTCCCGCAGGCGGTGCAGCGGAGGGTGTCGCGATCGGGGTCCCAGGCGCGCTGGGCGCCGCAGCCGGGGCAGGGGCGCTCGGCTTCCTCGATCAGCATGTTCGGGATATCGTCGCGCACCAGGTAGCGGCAATTGCAGTCGGCGTTGCCGCAGAGGAGCTTCTCGCCCTCCAGCCGCACGGCGGTCGTGCAGAACGGGCAGGCGAGGATGTCGAGCAGATCCTGGCTGACCACGGGCCCCTCCGGGGGGAAATGGGGTTCGCGCGAATCGAAAATGATACCGAGTCCCAAGAGGGATGTCAAGCAAAGTGCAGGCGCAGAGTGCATGTCCGGACCTGCATCCCGACCGTATCGCCCGCACGCATCGGCGACTTGGCCTCCGTCGTGCTCGTATCTCGTACTCGTACTCGTACTCG
>JACRIP010000216.1 GCA_016220045.1 Planctomycetota bacterium | reverse complement strand
TGCTCGTCCAGGAGGGCATCCCCCGCACCTTCCCCTGGACCACGGCGAGCGTGTGGAAGGACCGGTTCTTCGACCCGGATCTGCTGCTTCATGGATGCCTGGCCGTAGCGACGCGCGCGGACGACCCGGCGGCGCTGGTCTTCGGCGCGAAGCTCGGCACCGCGGGCGTGGCCATGGGCATCGCGCTCGCCTTCCTGCTCGCCGCCCGCACGCTGGGGCTCCGCTACGCCCCGCTCTGGACCCTGGGCTTCGTCTCGGCCGGGGGGCTCTTCCTCGCGCGCCTGCTCAGCCCCGGCGAACACCTGATCCCGATCCTGCTCTGGACGGCGGGCGTTCCGGCCATCCTCTCCGGGCGCTGCCTGATGCTCGGCGCGGTCGGGTTTCTGCTGGCGTGGTCGAGCCCGGCGCCGCACCTCTTGCCGGCGCTGGTCCTCCTGCTCGGTTTTCTGCGCCGGCTGCGCGGAGGACCGTTCCCGGCCGGACCGCCGGCCGCCGCGGCCCTGGGGGTGGTGGCGGGGCTGGTGCTGCACCCGCAGGCGCCCAACCCGCTCTACGGCTGGTGGCTGACGAACGCGGGGCTGCCGGGAGCCGTGTGGGGCCTGGGGGGCGTGCCGGCGCCGGGGCTGGGGAGCGGGCGCGTGGGATTGGATCTGCGTCAGGTGATGACCGGGTTGACCGGAGCGGTCGTCGCGGGCATGGGCGGGCTGGCCGCCCTCGCGTGGGGGCTCCGTCCGGCCTCCGAGCGGACGTTCGCCCTCGCGGTTGCGGCCGTGGCCTCCCTCCTCCTTTTCGGAGCGGCGCCGGAGTTCGTGGACGGCCTCGCGCTCTGGACCGTGCTCTTCGGCGCGTCGGCGGTCGAGGACCAGCTCGCCGCCGCCGGGCCGGTCGCCTTGTGGCGCACCGGGGGAGCCCGCGCCCGCTTTGCGGTGATCGCCGTAGGTGCGCTGCTGCTCGGCGCGCACCTGCTCGCCCTGCGCGGTGCGGCCCGGACGGCGCACGCGGCCGGACCGCCGCCGGCGGCGGGCGCCGGTGCGTGGCTGCGTGAGCACGTGCCGCCCGGCAAGGTCGTGATGAACCTGAATGTCGCCGACTTCGACGGACTCTTCTTCGCCGCTCCCATGCACCGGTACCTCTGCGCGCGCGATCCGGCGCTCATGCGCCTGGCCGACCCGGTGTGGGAAGAGCGGCTGCGCCGGATGGGCCGTGGTGAACTGCCCTTCGCGACGCGGGCGCTGGCACGGCGCTTCGACGCCCGCTACGGAGTCTTGAACAAGACCGTGCCGGGACAGGCCGAGGTGACGGCGTGGCTGCGCACGAATCCGGGCGGTGGACGCATTGTCTACGAGGACGACGGCGCGGCGGTTTTCGAAGTCCTCTGGTAGGCGGGGGGCCCATGGACGAGCCGAAAGCGGGGGGCGCGGCCCGGCTGGCGGGGTGCGCCGTACTGGCGTACGTCGCGCTGGTGTTCGGCGCGTGCCACGCCGCGACGCCCTGGCTGGTGGATTTCGACAGCTACTTTCACGCGCGCTTCGCCCACCTGTTTCCGCAGGTCGGCGTGATCCGGGAATTCCCCTGGATGACGGCGAGCTTCTGGAGCACGCACTTTTTCGACAAGGACTTCCTGTTCCACGTCTATCTTGCATGTTTCACCTGGGCCGAGGGCGAAGCCGGGCTTCTGCTGGGGGCGAAGCTGGGGACGGTGGCGCTGGTGGTGGGGATCTTCGCGGCCTTCCAGCGGAGCGCGCGGCGGCTGGGGCTCGCGTGGGCGCCGCTGTGGACGTTTCTCCTGCTTTCCGCGGGCGGGCTCTTCCTGCATCGGATGCTGGAGACGCGCGGACACCTCATGTCGGTCTTTCTGTTGATGGTGAGCGTGCCCTATCTGGTGGAGGGACGGGCGCGGCCGCTCTTCCTGCTGGGATTCGTCTATTCCTGGTGCTATGTGGCGCCGCACCTGGTGCCGTGCCTGTTCCTGGCGCAGGCGGTGCCGCGGTGGGTGCGCGGCGGGCGCTTCCCGGCCGGGGCGTTGGCCGCGTCGGTGCTCGGCGTGGTCGCGGGGCTGGCGCTCCATCCGCAGGCGCCCTGGTCCTTCCAGGGGTGGTGGATCTCGAACGTGCTCATCCTGGGCTCGGCCTGGGGTCTTTCCCGCATTCCGGACTTGGGCCTGGGGGCGGAGTTCGGCTCGCCCGCGGCCTGGCACCTGCTCGGGAGCCTGACCGGGACCGGGCTCGCCTGGTGCGGCGGCGTGCTGGGCGCCGCGTGGGGCCGCCGGGCGGCGTCGGAGCGTACGCTCGCCCTCCTGGGACTCGCGCTCGCCGCCTTCGTCCTGTTCGCGCAGTCGACCAAGTTCGTCGAGTACTTCGCCCCCCTCAGCGTGCTCTTCGCCGCGTCGGCCATCGAAGACCAGTTGGGCGGCGCGGGCGCGGGCGTCTTCGGGCGGCGCTGGAAGGTGGGCCTCGGGGTCGCGGCCGCGCTCCTGCTCGGCGTCCACGCGCTGGCGCTCAATTTTCTCGCCGCGGATCTGCGCACGGTGCGCGCGCCCTATCGCGAGGAGGCGGCGGCCTGGCTGCGCGCCAACGTGGCGGAGCGGGAGACCGTGATGAACCTGAACTGGCAGGACTTCAACGAGCTCTTCTTCTGGGCGCCGCGCAAATATCTCTGCGGGAGTGACCCGACGCTCATGTGGGTGGTGGACCCGGAAGGGGCGGAGCTGGTGGAGGGGATGCGGACCGGGCAGCGACCCTTCGACGCGGGCGTGCTGGGGCGGCACTTCGGCGCGCGCTACGGTTTCCTGAACAAGCAGGCGCCGGCGCAGGCGGCGATCGTGGAGCAGCTCCGGCGACACCCCGAGTCGGGAACGATCGCCTGGGAGGACCGGAATTCGGCGATCTTCCGCGCGCCGGAGTAACGGGTTTGGAGGTTTGAAGTTTGGGGGATTGGCTCCCTACCCGTTCGGATTCGGAACTGCTGTCCAGATCCAGCACCACAGCGCCGTTGGCGCGCGGGCAAGCGCCGCGCCGGGACCGGGGAAGGTTGCCCCGAGCCCACCTGCGTTCGTAGTTCCGCCTTCAGGCGGAACGATGGGCCACAACGGCTGCGCTTGGCCGGCGAATGCGCCTTGCGCTGGGGATCGGGCCAGCCCCGCCGGGCTCCGGCGCCAGAGACCTCGCGGCGCAGGCCGGAAGGCCTGCGCCACAAGGGCTCCGAGCATGTCCGGGATCGCTCGAGAGGTCTCCGGCAATTGTCGTGCAAGCCTTCCGGCATGCACCGACGGGCCACGAATCGCGGCCCTTTGCGACGGCCGCTGAAGGCGGAACTACGAGCGACACGAGCGGGGGAGGGGCCGATGGTGGCGCGGGATGCGGAGTCAACGCACCCAGCGGCGGCGCTCGAGGGGCCATACCACCGCCCAGGCGCGGCCGATCAGGTCCGAGTCGCGCACGAAGGGACGCCAGGTGATCACCTGGTTTGCCAGGGCGGCGCGCGGCGTGGTGAGCAGCTCGCCGTCGAGGGAGCGTACTTCGACCCGGCCGTCGGCGGTCTCGGCGACGTTGTCGGCATCGGCGAACCAGGTGCTCCCGTCGGCCAGCTTGAGCTCGGCCATGCGCCAGGTGCGGCTGTCCTTGCTGGCGTGCGTCTGGTCCCCGAGCACGACGTAGCAGCCGGCAGGGACGGCGAGCGGCGCGCCGTTCTGGAGCACGCCGTCGGCGCGCCAGAAGAGGTCGCGGTCGAGGGCGAGGTCGGTCACGCGCAGCGGGTGTTCCTCGGCAATGAGCTGGGCGGCGGCGGGCGGGGCGAGGACCGGGAGGCCCGCGTTCGGGTCGTCGGGAATCTCGTAGCGCGCCCAGGCAGTGCCGTCCACCACTGCGACCGCCGTCCGGTCGTAGCGCCAGACCTCGAGACGATAGTCGGCGCCCGGCGCGAACTCGCGGCGCACCGCGACCTCGGCCGAGGCGCGGCGGGCGGGGTCGGCGTAGCGCAGGGAGCTCTTGCCGCCGGCGGCGACGACGAAGGAGATCGTCTCGGCGCCGGCGTAGAGGGCGAGCACGCAGCGGCCGCCGGAGCGCGTGAGGGCGACCGTGGCGGAAAGGCGCAGGTCGGCGACCTCCTGGTCGCCGCCGAGGCCGCGGGCGCGGTCGGTGACGACCCGGTGATACGCGACGCCGACGCGGCGATCGTCCGCGGCGGCGGGATCCAGAAGCACCCCCGCCGGCGCATCGGCGCCGGTGAGTGTGGAGATCTGCTCGTCGGGGGGGAGGAGCCAGGTCGCCGGCCGGTCGGCCAGCGACGTCCGCTCCACCGGCAGCCACAACCCCCGCTGGACCTCGACCGGCTTGCGCGCGATGCGGAAGACGGCTTCGCCGCGCGCGCGCACGTAGAGGTCGCCGGCGGCCAGCGCGATCTCCTCGTCGGGCAGGCCGACGACGCGCTTGATGAACGCACGGGAGCGATCGAGCGGATGGCGGAAGGCGACGACGTCGAAGCGCCCGGGTGAAAGCCCGAGGCGTCCACCCCAGGCCGAGACCAGCAGCGTGTCGCCGGCTTGCTCGGGAGTTTCCCCGATCAACGTCGGGGACATGGCATGGGTGGGGACATAGAGGAGGGCGAAACCGGAGCCGAGGAG
>JACRIP010000219.1 GCA_016220045.1 Planctomycetota bacterium | reverse complement strand
TTGTGGGGGGTATTCGGAAACGGGCGGCTGGGCTTTGCGGTTTCCGCCGCACCTCTCGTCGTCTCTGTGCCTCTGTGTCTCTGTGGTTCCGTCGTCTCTCCGTCTCTTCCTCAAAACTCTCGCAGTCTCTCAGCCCTCTCAGCCCTCTAAGCACTCTAAGCACTCTCAGCACTCTCGCACTCCCCCGCTCGCTTCGCTCGCTTTCCGGCTCTCTGCATCTCCGCATTCGGGACTCGCATCCCCCATGGACTGGCCGGCCCGCCTCACCGCCTGGTACCGCCGCGCACACCGCGACTTGCCCTGGCGCCGCACTCGGGATCCGTACCGCGTCTGGATCTCCGAGGTCATGCTCCAGCAGACCCGGGTCGAGACCGTCATCCCCTACGACGAGCGCTTCCTCGTCCGCTTCCCGACCATCGAGACCCTCGCCGCCGCGCCGCTCCAGCAGGTGCTCAAGCTCTGGGAGGGAATCGGGTATTACTCGCGCGCGCGCCACCTGCACCGCGCGGCCAACGAGATCGTGACCACCCACGGCGGGCGCCTTCCCGCCTCCGCGACCGCGCTGCGCGAACTGCCCGGCTTCGGTCCCTACACCGCCGCCGCCGTCGCCAGCCTGTGCTTCGGCGAGCGCGCGCCGGTGCTCGACGGCAACGTCCTGCGCGTGCTCGCGCGCCTGCTCGCCCTCGAGACCGACCCGCGCACCGCCGCGCCGCGCGCGCGCATCGCCGCGGAACTCGAGCACGCGATCTCGGGCGAAGACCCCAGCGACTTCAACCAGGGGTTGATGGAGCTCGGCGCGGTCGTGTGCACCCCCCGCTCCCCCGGCTGCCTGCTCTGCCCGCTGCGCGCGGACTGCGCGGCGCTCGCCCGCGGCCTGGTCGACCGCCTCCCGGTGCGCGCCCCCAAGCCCGCACCGCCCCACCGCGAGGTGGTCGCCGCGGTCGTCATTCGCGACGGCTGCGTACTGGTGGTGCGCCGGCCCGAACGCGGCCTGCTCGCGGGACTGTGGGAGTTTCCAAGCGCCGTCCTGGGGGCGAACGAGGACGCGCGCGCCGGGGTGCGACGCGCGCTCACCGAGAAGGCCCAGCTTTGCGCCCGCGCCCCCGCCAAGGAACCCCTCGCGGTCGTGCACCACACCTTCTCGCACTTCACGATGCGCCTGGCCGCGCACCGCGCGGCGGCCCCGGCCCCCGGGCGGGTGGCCACCCGCCCACAGGCGGCGCTGCGCTGGGTGGATGCGACAGAGCTGGCTGCGCTTCCGCTCGCGGTCCCCGACCGCAAGATCGCGCAGGTGGTCGCTCCCCTACTCGCACATTGAGCGCACTCCCGCGACCTGCCATTTTCCTTGCCCCCGGGGCGCGCGGCCGGTACGATGACCGCCCTTTCCGGGACCGAACTCCACCATCTCCATTCTGCATCGGGAGGTTTCTTCATGAAGCGGACCCTGCTCCTCACGGCCCTGCTGCTCCTCTTCTCGACCGCGAGCGTGTTTGCCCAGGCCGAGAAGGCGATGAAGGCCGGCGACGAACTCTATGCCAAGCGCGATCAGGGCGGGAACGCCCAGAAGGCGGTCGAAGAGTATCAGAAAGCGCTCGGCATCAACGAGAAGCTGGTCGACGCCTACTGGAAGATCGGCAAGTGCTACTACTGGATCGGCGAGCAGGAGTCCGACAGCGGCAAGAAGCAGGCCGCCTTCCGCGAGGGCATCGACATGGTCAAGCTGGGCGTGCAGCTTGACGAAAAGAGCGCGGCGTGCCATTTCTGGCTGGGCGTGCTGTACGGCAAGTTCGGCGAGGCCAAGGGGATTGCGCAGTCGCTCGACCTGGTCGATCCGATCAAGCAGGAGATGGAAACCGTCCGCAAGCTGGACGAGAAGTTCGAGGGCGCGGGCTGCTGGCGCGTGCTGGGCCGGCTGAACTACAAGCTGCCCAGCATCAAGGGCGGCGACCTCCAGAAGTCGCTGGAGTACTTGAAGAAGGCCTGCGAGATGGGCCCGCACAACCTGCTCAATCACCTCTACTATGCCGAGGCGCTGAAGCGGGACGGCCAGAAGGACGAAGCCCGCAAGCAGGCGGAGTGGGTGATGAAGGCGACGCCGGAGGCGGGCTGGGTGCCGGAGGGCAAGAAGCAGCAGGACGATGCCCGGAAGCTGATCGCGAACCTCGACAAGCCGGAGCGCGACTAGCATGGGGAAGAAGATCCTGATCGGCGTTCTCGTCCTGCTCGGGCTGATCCTGGTCGCGGCTGCCGGACTCTGGGGCTACTTTCACTTCGTGATCGGGCCCCAGACCGCGGAATTGACCAACACCAAGCCGAAGGACCTGAACGCCGACGAGATCAAGGCCAAGCTGGCGTCGCCGGTATTCTCGGAGAAACTGGCGGGACGGCAGCAGTTGGCGAAGCTGGAAGTGCCGGATCGGATCGCGGTGCTGCGTTCGATCGTCAAGGACGAGAACGCAAGCGTGCGGCTGATGGCGGTCACGGAGCTGAAGAAGATCGCGGACCCGGCCGCGGTGGCTATTCTGAGGGAAGTCGCGACGAGTGACGCGGACGCGGACGTGAAGTCCGCCGCCGAAGGCAAATAACTACGGTATAATACGGAGGGAATCGTGAAGCGTATTGCGATCGTGATGTGTGTGGCGCTGGCAGCGGCGTTTCTGACCGCGGGCTGCGGTTCGGTGGACCCGACGGTCACCCAGAAGCCGGGCCAGACCGACCTGAATGCCGAGCAGATCAAGGCGAAGCTGAGTTCGGACAAGTTCTCGGACAAGCTGGAGGCGCGGAAGCAGCTCGGCAAGCTGCCGCCGGCCGAGCAGGTCTCGATCCTGACCGGTCTGCTGGCGGACAAGCGCGCGGGCGTGCGCCTGGTGGCGGTGCAGGAGCTGAAGAAGCTGTCGGACCCGGCGGCGAAGGCGGCGCTGGCCAAGGTGGCGGCGGGCGACCCGGACCCCGAGGTCAAGGCGGCGGCGAAGTAGCGGCCGGTGCGGGCGGGCGGCCCTGCCCGCCGCGACCACAACGAGCCCCGCGAATCCCACGGCCCCGGCAGGCGCGCGAGCGTCGGCCGGGGCCGGTTCATTGGTGGGCGGTGAACGGTGGTCAGTGGCCGGTGGCCGGTGGGCGGTGGACGGTGGATGGTGCCCGGATCCCTGCCGGGGAAGCGGTCGCAAGAGGCCGACTCGGCAGGAAACACGTAGTTCTGGGGATCGGGCCCGCCCCACGAGACTCCGGCCCCCGGTGACCTCGCGGCGCAGGCCGGAAGGCCTGCGCCACAAGGGCTCCGCGCGTTTCTGGAACCGTTCGAAAGCTCTCCGGCAATTGTGGTGCAGGCGTCCTCGCCTGCACCCGAAGGGCCAAAACGGCGGGCCTTGCGACCGCCTCACGCGCCGGCTCTCAAACCGCCCACCGGCCACCGCCCACCGGCCACCGCTACTTGCTCTTCGGGGTCAGCTTGAGACGCAGCCGCGCGCCCACACCCAGCGAGCACAGGGCGAGGACCAAGCCCACACCCGCGGTCGCGGTGCCCAAACCAAGCGCGCCGACCTTCATCACATCCACGCTGCCCTCCACTTCCACCTCCATCGAGCCATCGGCGCCACGCGTGACCTTCGCACCTCCGTTGGCCGGCAGGCTGACGCCCACGCCCACGTCCAGGCCCACCGCGGTTTCCATCTCGACATGGTAGTCGCCCGCATCAAACTCGCGAATCGTGTACGCCTCCTCCTTGAGCACGCTCAATCCGGCGCGCGGCGTCTTCGCAAGCGTCACCTCCGCCCCGTCATGGTGCATCTGCCCTGCGCCGCCGACCAGTTCCGAGGCGCCGACCTGGGTCCGCCGCCCGGTCCGCACCGTGCCGTACCACGTATTCTCCAGATCTCCCTCGGACGCCCGCTCCACGCCGGCCGTCTCTTGCTGCGCGTAGGTCGGAAACTTGGTTTCGTTGAAGATGATGATCCGCTTGGCGCTGCCCACATCCAGGTGATTCGTCTCGTCCCCGTCGCGCAGCAGGTGTTCCTCGTAGTACTCGTTACCGTCATCCGCGGCCTGGTCCGCGCGCGGCTTCGGCGCGCGTCGGGTGCTCGACTCCTCTGCGCCCTTGGTTCCGCCGTCGCGCGCGCCCAGCGCAAGCGCCGCCTGCCGGTAGCGCTGCGCCACATGATGACCGTACGCCGTCGCGGCGCCAAAGGCCAGGACCAGCAGCCCGGAGAGCAGCAGCACCGTTTCGTGGAGTGCCAATCCGCAGGACCGGACGCAGCGTAGATTCAACCTCATGGTCAATCCTCCGCAATCATACAGTCGTATCATATGTTTCATTTGAATCACGTGCTGCAAGGGAAGCATACGTGGTGCCACTTCCCGGAATCTGTGCCGCCGCATCCGCATACTTGTAAACATGTTATGCCGTGCAATTGAAACCAGGTGCGTCGCCGGCGGGGACGCCGCGAGTAGATTCGTAGCCCGGTTTCGGATCGAAACGGGGAGAGGGAGCAAGGCGGGGAGCTTGAATACGGCGGCTCGGGAGGGGCGGGAGGGGGGGGGGATAGCGCGGGCGGCCCGGTGCGCGGACGCGCGGCGGCGGCCAGCTACTGGAGCAACACGTCGAGCAGGGCCGCGGCGTTGCGGTCCCAGGCGCGCGCGCCGGCCTCGACCTCGAGGGTGACCATGGGGATGCCGCGCTCGACGCCGGCCCAGGTGCCGAACGAGCCCGGCGTGGGATAGCCGATGGCGCCGCGTACGGGATAGCGGTTGTGTTCGGCCATCCGCCGGGCGAGGGGCAGACCGCCCGGTCCGTCGTAGTTATTGACCTTCATGGCCGCGTGGATCGCCACGATGCGGTCGGGTCGCAGCCGTTCGACCAGGGCGAGGAGCGCGGCGGTTTCCGGCTCGGAGGCGGGCGCGGCACCGGGGTCGTCCTTGCGCCGCAGCGACACATCCGCCCAGTTGCGCGTCGGGAGATTGCGGTTGAGATCGACACCGCGGGCGTTGGCGCGCCGGCCGCGCGCGGCGCCGTCCGGGTTGAGGACGGGCACGACCACCACGCGCCGGCCCAAAGGCGGCGCCCCGGCGGCGAGCCGGCGGCACAGTTCCTGGCCGACCCGAATCGCCGAGCGCTCGTCGCCGTGAACCCCGGACACGACCAGCGCGGTGCCGCCGCCGCGGCCGAATTCCGCCGCCAGGATCGGCCGCCCCTCCAGGGAATGCCCGATCGGGCGAAACTCCGGGACTCCCGCGGTGCGGCCGGCAAACTCCGCCGCCGTGGCCTGATCGCCGGCGCCGGGCGCCGCGGGCACGCTGCCGCGACAGCCGGCGAGCACCGCCAGGGCGAGAATCGCTGCCGGCCATCGGCGACGAAGGCTCTGGGCGCGCGCAGTTCGTCCGGCAACGACCGGAGGGCGGGGACAGGCGTGGATCGTCAGTGGCCTCATGCCGTCACTCTATGCGCCGCCGGGGGAATGTCAATGGTTCGTCGCTCCTGGGTGCATGACCGTACCTGTGCGTCGCCGTAGGTGCGCCCCTGGTGGGCGCCCTGACGTGCCACATTCCTCGGCATGCGGGGCGGGCACAAGGCCCGCCCCTACGACGAAGAGCTTGGGTGTGCGGTCTCCGGCAGCCAGACTCGTGGGTAGAGATCAGCCATGGCCCGACCCTACCGATGACGGGGTATCCGTCGGATAGACCGGTCGCGCACCCTCCCTTCCGCACCTGCATCGCGAACCGGCGTCGCCCACGTCGCCCACGTCGCCCACGGCGCCCACGGCGCCCCTTCCTCCCGTCGCGGGCGAGTCGGCCACCTTCCCGGCGACGGCCGATAAATTGCGAGTCAGTGCTTCAAACTCCGCCCTGAACCGGGAGCGGGCGCGTCAACCCATTGGTGGCAAGGGACCTACACCGAACACGCACGGCGGCCCCCAGCACCGGTCCGCCGCGCGATGTAGCGAATCGTTCCTGCGCTCCCCGAGTTACCGGTAACAAGGTGAGACCAGCTTCGCATCCAGCAACGGCTGCACGACATCTGTGAGGTAATCTGCGATGGCCAGCTACCGAACGCCCCGCAAGCGGGTCTGGTTTCTGGAGGACGAGCCCGACGTTCACGACGTGGTTCAGCACCAGTTCCAGGGGCGACCGATCGACCTGGTCCCCTTTCTGACGCCAGGTCCGATGTTGACCGAGCTCCAGACCGAGCGTCCGGACGTGCTGATCGTGGATCTTGGGCTGCCGTTCATCGACGGCTTCGAGGTGATCGAGCGCGTGCGCGCGGATCCACGGACCCGCGACCTGCCGGTGGTGATCCTGACCTGCGATCACACCACGACCAGTCGCCTCCGCGCCCTCCGACTGCATGTGCGAGCTTTCATCCTGAAACCGTACGAGTCGAGGGATCTGGTAGGCGTGGTGGAGCAGGTCGCGGGCGTTCCTGCGAGCGCGCGGTAGCTCACCTCGGTTCCGGCCTTGGTCATGCGGCGCCGCCCCGCGAGGATCTCGCGCTCGGCGCGGGCCGTTTCCTCCTCGCTGCGCCGCCGGTCGCGCTTGGCCGGGCGCGCGCGCAGGTAGCAGCTCCCGGCGGCGGCGGCGGGACGGGCGGGCTCCGCGGGCTCCGCGGGCAGCGCGGGCGTCGGTTCGGGCGTGGTGGGGAACGCGTGGCCGTTGCTCATGCCGGCGTTACACACCGGAGCGGCCGGGCGAGTCACCCGCCCCGGCGCCGGGTGGGGGGGGGGGGGGAGGAGGCGCGAACCCGCTTCCCCACGACCGGTACGGAATCGCCCGCGCCTATCTCCTCGCGTCGCGAATCCTGCGCGCCGCCCAATGTAGCTGCTGCTCGACCAGGAATGCCGGCCACTCGACGTCCGAAATGAACTTCTTGGTTCCGTCGACGAACCCGACTTCGCGCTTGCGGTTGCCGCGCCAGACGCCGTCATGATCGAAGCCCGCCGCCTTGTCCCAGATCAGCGCCAGCCGGGAGTCGTCGGCCAGTGTGAGTCCCTCGATGTAGTGCCAGCCGCAGGTCTTCGGCCCCAACGCGCCGGTGGCGGCGAGTTCCCGCGCCGCATCCTGCTCGCGCACTCCCTTGCCGCGGAACCAGAGCGCCGCGCCCGGCGCGGGCGCCAGCAGGCACAGCGAGGCTTCGGGCGTTGCCGCGCCCGCCGGAAACCGGCCGTCGTGGCGCTCGGCGTAGAGCTGCAGCTTCACCCCGAGCGTGCAGAGGTGGGCAATCCCCTCCGGTGGGTGCGGCCAGCAACGGGCGGCCATGCACACCGCACAGGACATCGCCGCGAGCCCCAGCAGCAGCGTGCGCAGGGAGAACCGGGGACAACGAATCCAGCGCGACCGCTCCGGGCGGGCGTTGGCCACGAACATGCAAGGCACCTCCGCATCGAGACTCCGCCCACCCACCCTATCCCCCGGACCGCGACGCGGTTTGGGGTTTCCCGGTGCGTACGCGCAGGAAGTCGCGCAGGAGGCCGTCGCAAGAGGTCGGTTGGGGCGTGGGCGCCTCGAGCGGGTGAGCTGAGGAAGCCCACGGGACTGCCACACGGGTGAGCTCGCGGCGCAGGCGAGGACGCCTGCGCCACCAGGGTTCCGAGCAAGTCGCAGGTCGTTCGAGAAGGTCGCCCGCAATGGTGGTGCAGGCCTCCTCGCCTGCACTCGCAGGGCCGGCAACGGCGGCCCTTGCGACCGCCGCGCATGACGGGTCCGCCTGCCGGGGGGCCGACCCTCGACGCGCAATACCAGGAACGGCAAAGCTTCGGACGCGCGCCCGCCGACCATCCTACGCTTGACGTGCGGGCACGTCCTGGAGGATGATACCCGGGGCGGTTTCGGAGAAATCCTCATGAGGCCTCGCCGCCGCGCACGGGCAGCCCTGCTCGCGGCCGTGATCCTACTTGCGCCTGCGATCGGGCTGCGCGCACAACCACCGCCACCATTCCCGGCCGAGGAGCGCTTCGCACTCGCGCTCGTGGAACGCGGCTGGTTCGACTGGGCCGATCAGGCCTGCGACGATTACGAGCGAACCGTCGGGCCCGCCGGCCGCACGGAGGCGATCCTGCTGCGCGCGCGCGTCGCCTGGGAAGAGTCCGTCCGTGCGCCCGCGGCCGCCTCCGTCGGCGATGCGCTGCATCGGGCGATCGCCGCATGCGCCCACGCGCTCGCCCTCCCGGCCGAGGAAGAGCCCGCCTCACGCCTGCTCTTCGCCTACGCGCGGCTGTGCCGCCGGGCGGCGGAGGGTCTGGCCTGGCGACGCGCCGATCCGCTCCGGGTGGCGAACGACGTGCGCGCGGGCGACGAAATCCTGGCCCAGGCCGAAGCGCTCCTCGCTCGGCGGTGCCCGACGCGCAGGTCGGGCCGGTGGCCGGAGCCCGACTACGGGGCGCCGCTCCGCCTCGAATTCGCCTTGCTTCCCTACCATCGCGCCCTGCTGCGCGCGCCCGACGATCCGGCGCGCGGCCCGCTCCTGGCCGCGGGAGTGGCGCGCCTCTTCGACCTGTTTCCGGAACAGGAGGGCTACGCCCTGGCGGCGCGCACCATGCTCTACCGGGCGCGTCTGCTCGCGACGCGTGGCGACCTGCGCGCGGCCCTCGACGATTACCAACGGGTCGCAGAGCTGCGTGAGCGCTTCTGGGACGCGGAGACGCGCGCGTGTACGTGGGACCGCCCCACGGCCGAACTGGTGTGGGAAGCCCTGCTGGCGCTGGCGCGCATGAACCGGCACGCGGGCGACGGCGCCGCCGCGCTGGAGGCCGCGGAGAAGGCCTTCCGGGCCGGTCCGCCGGAGCTCGAGGAATCTCCGCTCGGCCTGGCGCTGCGCCTGGAAGAGGCGTGGGCGTGGATGCGGCAAGGGAACCGGGAGCAGGCCCACGCGACCGCATTCGCGGCGTGCCGTCTCGCGGCGCGGCGCGCGCCTGCCCTCCAGTCCATTGCCGAACAGGTGCTGTTAGCGCTCGGGGCGCGGAAGGGGTTCGCTGCGGCGGCGGCCCTCGACACGGTAGGGCGAATCCTGGGTTCCAGCGAAAACCAACTGGGCCCTCCGCTGGCGCGCTTCGACCGGGACTGGGAGGCGGATCGCGAATTCCTGGCGCGGCCTGCGGCCCCCCCCCGAGCGCCGGCGGCACGCGGCGGCGGATCGCGCGGGTCGACCGACGCCAGCGAAAACAGTGTGACCGCGGGGCTGCGCTGGCTCGCGCGGCACCAAGGCCAGAACGGCAGTTGGGATGCCGCGGAGTTCTCGGCCGCGTGTCGCAAGTCGCCGTGCATCGGCCGCGGGTCGGGGAGTTCCCGGATCGGCGTCACGGCGCTGGCGCTGAGTGCGCTGCTCGGCGCCGGCTACGACCCGTGGGTCTGCGACCGGTACGTCGATCCGCTCACGGGCAGGGAGTTGTCCTTGGCCGCCGCGGCGCGCGAGGCGGCGGCCGCGCTCGTGCGCGAGCAAGCCGCGGACGGAGCCATCGGCGACCGGCGCAGCGGGTCCTTCGTGCTGCAGCACGCACTCGCGGTCGCGGCGCTCGCGCGCGGGTATGCGGTGCAGGGCGGCAGCGCGCTACGGGAGGCCGCGGAACGGGCGACGGCTTTTCTGCAGGCCGCGCGCCATCCGGGCGGGGGCTGGCGCTATGGGTCGCGCGACGGGGAGCAGGATGTGCCGGTGACGGCGACCTGCATGCTGGCCCTGGTCGCCGCGCAGCGCGCCCGGTTCACCGTGGACCCGGTCGCGTTGCGCGAGGGGCGTGCGCTGCTCGAGTCGATGCTGGACCCGAAGACGGGCGCGTGCGGCTACGGGCCGGGAACGCTCACGGAAACGTCCAGCCGTTTGGGGCCCGCCCAGCATCCGGCGCGCACGGCCGCGGTGCTCCGGGTACTCATGGCCTTGGGCGATCCGGCGGATGCCGTAGGCCGCAGGGAAGGCTGTCGCCTCGTTGCCGGCGACCCGCCCGCGTGGCAGGAAGGGGGCGGAAACGACTTCTGGTACTGGCATCACGGGACCCTCGCGCTCTGGCTCATCGACGGGCCGGCCGCCGGGGGTCGCGAGGAGCGCTGGGGTCCCTGGAACCAAAGCATGGTGAATGCCCTGGCGCGGAACCAGTGTACGGCCCGGGACGGATGCGCCGCCGGGTCCTGGGCGCCGAACGATCGCTGGGGGGAGGTCGGCGGCCGGGTCTACGCCACCGCGATCAACGTCCTGACACTGGAAGTCTACTACGCTCACGAGTAGCGCGCGCGCAGGGGGCGCACTGCGCGACAGCTCCAGGCGCGCCGAATCCTGACGGTCACAATTGCACGAAGGGGTGGGCTCCAGCCATGACCAGCGATCGCAAACTGCGGGTGGATTTCTCCGAGCTTCTCGAGGCCGTGACCCTGCCGCCCGGGCATTCCGCGTATCTCAACGTCGAGTCCGGAAAGGTGATCACCCTGATCGACGAGCTGGACGGCGAAGGGGAGGAGGACGCGCTGCGCGCCGAAGTGGAGGAGCATCCCGAGAAGTTCGAGGCGATTCCCCAACGCGAAGGACGCGAGGACTACGCCGACATGAGTCGCTTCGCGGAGACGATCGAGGAGGAGGACATCCGCGAGCGGCTCCAGACCGCGCTCGCCGGCCGGGGGGCCTTCGGCAGATTCCGCGACCAGGTGCAGCGCTACCCGGATATCGCCGCGCGCTGGCATGCGACGCGCCAACGCGTACTGGTCGAGTACGCGCTGCAATGGCTGCATTCCCTCGGGATCGAACCGGAGTACGAACTCCCGCCCCCGCCCGCGACGCCCGCACCGACCAAGCCCCAGCCCGCGCGGGCGGCGGGTCCGAAGGTGCATTTGGAGCACCTGCTCGTGCTGGGCGCGCCGGACGGCAAGACGGAGATTCTGGAGGGCAAGATCGAGCGGGAGTTCACGGCGCGCTCGGAAGCGGAGGCCCGGCAGGTGTTCAAGACGGTGGTGCGCGATCTCTGCGAGTACGCGGGCGAGGCCTGGCGCAACCGCTTCATCGAAGGCCAATCGGAGTTCACGCGCCGCGAGATGACGATCCGCGTGCGGGGGACGCGCGTGAGCATCGAGTGCGCCTACCCCAGGGAGATCCTGCAGGAGTTCGGGTTCTTCGGCGGTCGCGACGCGGATGCCGGGCGGCAAGGCGGGTGAGCGGCGAACGGCGCGGCGACGTCGTTGTTTCCGCGAGCGACCGCGCGCCTACGACTCCGGGCGGGCCACCCGCGCCGCGCTCGCGGGCCGCCCGAGGGCCTCCTCCACGGTGAGCGGCAGGTCCTGCGGCTTGCGCCCTTCGGCCAGCGCCTTCTCGAAGAAGTACCGCGTAATCGACGGCGGCTTGAGGCGCGCCCGTTCCATCAGCGGGATGTCGGTCAGGAGCTCCCGCACGCCTCCGTCCGCCAGGAGATGACCGCCCTCCATGATCATGACCCGCGCCGCGAGCTGCGGCACCAGCTCCATCTGGTGCGTGACGATGAGCAGCGCGTAGCCGTGGTCGCGATTGAGATGGCGGATCAGCTCCACGAGATGCGCGGCGGCGGCCGGGTCCAGGCCGCTCATCGGCTCGTCCAGGACCAGCACCGGCGCGCGCATCGCAATCAGCCCCGCCAGCGCCACGCGCTTCATCTCGCCGCCCGACAGATGGTGGATCGGACGGTGATCGAGGTGCTCGGCCTCGGTTAAGTGCAAAGCCTGATGCGCCCGGTCGAGCACCTCCTGCTCCGGCAAGCCCAGATTGCGCGGACCGTAGGCCACGTCCTCCCCCACGTAGTTGCAGAAGAGCTGGTCCTGCGCGTCCTGGAAGAGGATCTGGATCGTCCGGAAGGCGGCGCTCGAAAGCGCCGGCGTCAGTTCCTGCGCGCCCAGGAAAATGCGGCCCTCCTGGGGTTGCAGGAGGCCCGCGAGCAGCTTCAGCAGCGTGGTCTTGCCGCTGCCGTTCGGGCCGCACAGCGCCACGCTCTCCCCCGGCCGGAGGCCGAAGCTCACGCCCGCAACGGCCTCCTTGCCGTCATGGTAGCGGAAGTGCAGGTCGCGCGCCTCGAGTACCGGCTTACCGTCCGGCACCGGCAGCGGCGACAGGTCGCAGAGTCGCGGGCAGAGGTCGCGGCGCAACTCCTCGATGATGCGTTCGGAGGGCATCGATTTCCGTCCAAAGCCGACTCGGGTCAACCGCGCGTCGCTTGCTCACCCCGGGCCTTCATCGCCAACGCGATCCGCTGCGCCCGATCGTAGGCGCGCAGAAAGACCTGCGCGGTGATGCTGCCGGTGCTTTTCAGCGCACGCCACCACGTCGCCGTGCCGCCGCGCGCCCGTGCCGATAGCCGCATGGCGGAGAATTCGTCCCAGAGGAGAAAGACGTA
>JACRIP010000214.1 GCA_016220045.1 Planctomycetota bacterium | reverse complement strand
GCCGCCGCCGCCGCCGCGCCGGCCGCGATCGTCGCCGCGGCCGTAGCTGACCGCCTCGACCGGCCGTTCAGGGGCCGGGACGTAGGTCTTCTTGCCCTCGATGATGGCCTCGGCGAGCTTGTTTCACACGATCTGGATCACGCGCATGGCGTCGTCGTTGCCCGGGATGCGGATGTCCACCAGGTCCGGATCGCCGTCGGTGTCGATCAGCGCAATGGTCGGAATGCCCATCTTGCGGGCTTCCTGGAGCGCGTTCTTCTCGCGCTTCACGTCCACGATGAACATGGCCGCGGGGAGCTTGTCCATGGTGCGGATGCCGTCGAGGTTGCGCTTCAGCTTGCGCATCTCGCGCAGCAACTGGGACCGCTCCTTCTTGCCGTACAGGTCGAGCTTGCCGTCGGTCTGCATGGCCTCAAGCTGGAGCAGGCGCTGGAGCCGCGCATGGATGGTCTTGTAGTTGGTGAGGGTGCCGCCGATCCAGCGCTCGTTGGCGAAGGGCATGCCGCAGCGCTTGGCTTCGACCTCGACGACGGACTTGGCCTGGCGCTTGGTGCCGACGAAGAGGACCATGCCGCCGCGGGAGGCGAGTTTCTTGACGAAGTGGGCGGCGGAGACGAGGCCGCGCACGGTCTGCTTGAGGTCGATGATGTGGATGAGGTTGCGCTTGCCGAAGATGAAAGGCTTCATCTTCGGGTTCCAGCGGCTGACGCGATGGCCGAAATGGACGCCGGACTCGACGAGTTCCTTGACGTTGACGACTGCCATACCGGGGCTCCTTCGGGGTTCGCCGGAGGCGGGGGGCGCCTCTGGGAGATGACGGCCTGCGCGGGCGGCCCGGGCCCGTAGGCCCGTGTCGGTCGGGGGCCGAAACCGGTCCCCGGGGCCGCTCCCCGGCCGCGCGCGAGGCGAAAGCGCGGCACGCCCGGTGGGGCGGGCCGCGGACAAAGGGCCGACATTTTAGCAGGGGGGAAAGGCAAGTCAACGGATTTCGGCGGGCTCAGCGCCGGATCGCGTCGCGCGCATCCCGCGAAAGCGGGTCCTCCGGCCAGGTGGCGAGGGCCTTCTCCAGGATGCGGCGCGCTTCGCCGAGGCGGCGGGAGCGGTGGAGGGCGAGTCCCCAGCGGTAACAGGCGGGCCCGAGGAGCAGGCTGGCGGGGTGCTCGTTGACCAGTCGCCCGAAGGACTCGGCGGCGTCCGGCCAGGCGGAAAAATCCCAGTCGATCATGCCCATCTGGTAGAGCGCATCGTCTTCGAGGCCGCAGGGCTCTGCGCCGAAGGCCGCGACGCGCGCGAGGCGGGCGCGGGCTTCATGCGGGTGGTTGAGCAGGCGCAGGAATTTGCCTTCGAGGTAGAGGGCGGCGCGGGCGTGGGCCGACTCGGGGTGCGCGTGGCCGAAGGCCTCGGCGGCGAAGAGCATCGCCTGGGCCAGTTCCGGGGTGGTGGCGGCGCGACCCTGGAGCGCAAGCCGGCGGTAGTCGGGAAGGGCGGGATCGGCGAGGCGCACCAGCGCGGCGCGGGCATGGGCGCGGGCCCCGACGGCGAACGCCGGCCAGTCTTCGCCCGCGACCTCGGCCAGCGCCTCCGGCCAGGGGCGGCCGTCCAGCAGCAGGGCGGCGAAGCGCTGCACCCCCGCGACGCCGCGGCGGGACTCCAGGTAGTCGAGGGCGAGCCAGTCCTCCGGGTAGTCGCGCAGTTCGTGGGCGCCCTCGAGCCCGTTGAGCAGGAGCGTAGGGTCTTCAATGTAGTCCCCGTGTCCGAGGTAGTAGCGGACGCGCTCGGGGCCCTGTTCGGCGACCCACAGGGCGATCCCTTCGCGCAGCCACGGGGGCAGGGGCCTGAAGGCGGCGCCCATGCGGCAGCGCATCAGCGCGTGGGTCATTTCATGGACCAGCTCGCGCTCGAGGCTGACGCCGCCGGCGACCAGGAACTCGGCCATGCCGGTGATCACGATGCGTTCGGCGCCGGCGATCCGCTCGCTGCCGGTCGTGAAGCGCGTGCCCGCGGAAACCTTCAGGAAGCGCTCGGAGAGGTCGAGCGCGTCGCGGAAACGCAGGAGCACGGCGCCGTCGTCCGTGAAGGCGGGGAGGGCAAGCCGTGCGGCGACGCGGGCGACGGCGCGGGCGCGGGCGGCGGAGGCGTCGCGCAGCACGGCGAGGAAACGCGGGTCGTCCTTGAAGCGGCCGGTGTAGGTCAGGTCAACGCCGGGGGCGGGCGCGGGGACGGCGGCGGGGTCCGGAGCCGGGACCGGGTCGGCGGGCGGCGTGGGGACCGGTGCGGGGCCGGGTGCAGGCGCGGGGTCGTCGGCGGGCACGGGGGGCGCGGCGGCGAAGAGCAGGGCGGCGAGGAGCAGGCGCCAGGCGGCGCTGCGGAGGCGGAGGAGCCGGCGGCTACCCGAGTGTGGGGCGGGGCCGGCGGGGGGCGTGACCATGGCGACAGGATAGCGCAAGGGCGGGCTTGTCGGCAAGGGCAGAGTGGTGGATAATGCTCGCCCCTCTGGAGGAGTACGTCGTGACCGAGGATTCGAGCAAGCGCCCCGCGGATGCGCCGCCGGCGCCCGCGGCGTCTCTCGCGAGCGCCGCCGCCTCCGCCCAACGCGCCGCCCGCCGCCGCCGGCGTCGCCGGGGCATCCTGGTGCTCCTCCTGCTCGGGTGCACGCTCTACCTGTCCTGGCCGGACCTGCTCGGCCTCGTGCTCGAACGGGTCGTACGCGACGAGTTGGACGCGTGGGCGGTCCGGCTGGGGGCCGTGGTCGCGACCAGCTCCACGGAGGTGGCGAGCGAGCGCGTCGACGTCGAGTGGGGCGATGCGCTGGATTACCTGACGGTCGGGGCGGGGCGGACGCGGGCGTGGCTCACGCGCTTCCCGCTGGGCGGCCCGCCCGCGCACCTTGCGCATCTGGAGGCGCGCGACCTGGTAGCGCGGCTGCCGGGGCGGTCGGACGGTCTGCCGCAGAGCGTGCTCGTCTCCGGACGCCTGCTCCTGGAAAACCTGCAGAATGCCGATCTGGAGGCGGTTTCGCTGACCTTTCCGGACCGGCGGCCGGGCGGGGTCGCGCGCGTCACGGCGCGACGCGTGCGGCTCGCGGCGCGCTCCGGGGTCTACGGGCCGGTACCGATCAGCGGAGACCGCGTCACGCTGACGGCCGATGACGTGCGGGTCGAGTTCGGCGCGGACGGTCCCCTGGGCGCGTCCGGCCTGACGATTCCGCAAGTCGAAGCCGAAATCGACCCCGGGCCGTGGTCCCGGCCGCGGCCTCGGGTGATCTCCGTACGTGCATGGTTTCCGGCGGCGAGTTGGTCGGGCGGCGTGGCGGGCCCGGGGGGGCTGACGCGGCTGGCCATGGAACTCCTGATCCTGAATGAAACCTCGGGAGGATCGGTGCTGCCGTGGGGCGGTTCGGGCGCGCTGGCCGTGTCGGGAGAGGGGGTGCATCTCCGCTTCGGCGCCGGCGCGGGCTGGTCGCCGGACCGCCTGGACATGGCCGGCGCCCGGGGGTATTGGACGCCGGAAAGCGACGGCCGGCCGGCGTCCTGCGAGCTCCTCGACCTGTGGGATGGTGAGCTGGAATGGCCGCTCGACCGGCTCGGGCCCGGCTGCGTCGGGAGCGGGCGGTGGGCGAACCTGCGGGTCAAGCCCGGCGACGGCGCGGCGGGCGCGGCCGGTGCGCAGGTGAGCGCCGACGGTGTGAGTATCACGATTCTGCCCTGGGGCGCGGAGCCGGCGCAGGCGGACGCGGCGCAGGCGCCGCGCGAGCAGGGGCTGCCGCCCGATCCGCTGCCGACGCCGACCGGCGCGGCCGGTCATGGGGGCGGAGTCGGCGGCGCGCCCTGGGGAGCGCAGCGGCCGGAGCTGAGAGTCGCCGATCTGAGCGTGTACGTCGCGGACGCCGGGGGCGCGGAGGTCGGGCGCGCGCACGCGGAAGCGCTCGGGTGGGAACCGGATGGGCGGCTGGTCGCGCAGGGCGTGTCGTGGGAAGCGGCGGCGGCGGCCGCGGGGGCGCTGCGCGACG